>JAAFGY010000111.1 GCA_010365135.1 Flavobacterium sp. | reverse complement strand
TCTAGTATTGCTACTATACCCCTCGACTTGCATGTGTTAAGCCTGCCGCTAGCGTTCATCCTGAGCCAGGATCAAACTCTTCATCGTATATTGTGCGCTTGAATTACTTCAAGCTATTGTTATTCGACTCAAATTCTAGTGGTTCTCTAAATCTTTCAATTCTCTTACTCTCTTTATATTTGTTTTAAGATCTCTCTTAAAACGGCTGTCAATTCAATATGTCTAGGAACGTATTCTTCTCTTTTTGTTCGCCAGCCTTTCGGTTAGCGGCTGCAAAAGTAACATTTCTTTTTATTCTGGCAAGTGTTTTTGAAAAGTTTTTTGAAAAATAAATTTTTTCTTTCTTCTCATCTCTCTTATCAGTTTTTCAAGGAACTTTGCTCTTTTAGCGGGGTGCAAATGTACTATCTACTTTCGAATCTCACAAACTTTTTGGAACCTTTTTTAGAAAATAAATTTTCGTGTTGAATTCTTTTAGTTTGTCACGATTTCTATGAACGACATGGTCATTGCGGGTGCAAAAGTAGGTAGTTTATTCAGTTATACAAGGCCTTTTCTACTCTTTTTTGAAAGTATTTTTTAAATCATTGGTTTTTTGATATTTACAAATCAATTTTTTTGTTGTTTTGCGATTTTGTGATAGGCGTCTTTGAGAATTATAACGTTTTCGCGTGTTTTTGGAAATATGTGGCTTGAATTTGGAACAAGGATTGAAACGGATTCCACAAACGGAAATCATGAATTTTTTATTTAGGAAATACTGCTATGTAATAATAAGTGGCGTTTTAAATAGTTCCTTGTGAAAACGAATGCCCTAGCCCTGATGGGAGCGGCATCCTCTTGTGACGGGGTTCGGCACAAGAGATAGAGCGGACAGCAGGATTAAGCTCCTAGAAAAATCTAATCGAAACGAATGGCTTTTACTGGAGAAATTTTGGTTATTATATAGGAGGGAATTAGTAAAACAAGGAAACAAACCGTAACCGTGAGTAGATTTAAGAGCAATATATAGCCCAAATTGATATAAACTGGCGCTTGGTTAACGTAATAATTTTCGGGATTGAGTTTGATTATGCCGAAATACTGCTGAAGTAATAACAAGGAAATGCCGATTAAGTTTCCCCAAAACAGTCCTCTTATTATAAGATAGAAGGCATTGTAAAGAAATATTTTGCGAACTGACCAGTTATTGGAACCTAATGCTTTGAGAATTCCTATCATTTGGGTACGTTCGAGGATGAGTACTAATAAGGCCACGACCATATTGATGGTGGCGACCAGTATCATTACAGCCAAAATTATTATGATGTTTAAATCGAATAGTTTGAGCCATTCGAAGATGTAACTGTATTTTTCGATTATGGTTTTGGTGTCGAGCGTTGAGGATGTTTGCTCGTAAACTTGTTCACCTATGGATTTGATATTGGTAAAATCGTTTGCAAAAACTTCGAAAGCACCAACTTGACCGGGTTTCCACTTATTGATGCGTTGAATGTGGCGAATATCCCCTATTATATAGGTAGCGTCGAAATCTTGAAATCCTGAATTGAAAATTCCAGTAATTTTAAATCTTCGAATGTTGGGCAATTTATTTTGATCTTCTTTGATAAAAAAAGTATTGAAGGAATCTCCCACCTTTAGATTCAGCCTATTGGCAAGCAATTGGGATATTAACACTTCTTGATTAAGATTTTTTGAAAAATCGGGCAATTTACCCGAAACAATATACTCCTTGATGTTATCCCATTGATAATCTGTGCCAACTCCTTTGAGAATTATTCCTTCGAAAGCCGTTTCGGTTCTAATAATTCCCGCTTTGCTCGCAATGGCTTGAACATGACTTACTCCGGGAACCGAAGTGAATTTTGGGTAAAAATCTTGATTTTTAGAAATAGGAACTAGTGTAACTTCGGATTGATTGTTGTCGTAATTCGAAATTATAATATGCCCGTTGAAAGCGGAAACTTTGTCGCGAATTTTTTGTTGCAGTCCAATTCCTGTGGCAACGGAAACAATCATCATAATCATTCCGATAGCAATGGCCGAAATAGCAATTTTGATAATTGGGGATGATATGCTGCTCTTATAATCTTTAGCAGTGATGAGTCTTTTGGCTATGAAATATTCTAAATTCAAAATTTATAGTTTGCCACAAAGATACATAAAGTTTTTTGCCACAGATTACACAGCTTTAAACAGATGAAAAACAGTTATTATTTTTTTGCGAATTTATAGATTAAAAAATCATAGCGGCATTTTCTTTTTCATTTCTTCTACAATATTGAAAGCTGCTGGGCAAATTGCAACGTTCTTTAAGGTTAAATCCGAAATTTGTTGAAACTTTTTTCTGTCGGTATGTGGAAATTCGCGACAGGCTTTTGGGCGAACATCATAAATAAAACACGTATTATCGCTGTCTAAAAAAGTGCAAGGAACACTTTGCAACACATAATCTTTGTCTTCATCAATACGTAAATATTGGTCAATAAACTGTTGTGGTTTCTGTCGCAAATGTTTTGAAATTCGCTCAATATCGGCAGAAGTAAATAATGGACCAGTGGTTTTGCAACAATTAGCACATTTTAAACAGTCCGTTTTCTTGAATTCGGCGTTGTGCAAATCTTGCATTATGTAATCCAAGTTTTTAGGCGACTTCTTTTTTAGCTTATCAAAATACTTTTTGGTTTCGATATGTGTATCTTTGGCAAGTTTTCCGAGTTCGTTTAAATTTGGTTTTAGCATTTTGCAAAGTTAAACAACTTTTAAACGCTTAAACCTCTAAACTTTTAAACTTTTTTATGAAAGACCTTTTTGGAAAAGCCATACTTGATTTTCAAACTAATAATTCTCCCGAGGATTTAATTACCGAAACCACCATTTCCGAGGAAGATGAAATGAGTGTTGCCTATCTTTTTCGTTCCTATGACGAAATGCCAAAGTTGGAGCAAAAAGCTTTGCAACTTGCCAAAGGAAAAGTTCTAGATGTGGGCTGTGGCGCAGGAAGTCACAGTTTGACTTTGCAAAACGATCGAAATCTCGATGTAACTTCGATAGATATTTCTGCAAATGCCATTGAGGCTTGCACGCTTCGAGGTTTGCAAAAAGCCAAAGTGCAAGATGTAATGACATTGGAAAACGAAAAATTCGATACTATTTTACTTCTAATGAATGGAGCTGGAATGTGTGGAAGACTGAAAAATATTCCCAACTTCCTTCTAAAACTAAAATCGTTGTTAAATCCAGAAGGACAAATTCTTTTAGACAGTTCGGACATTATTTATATGTTTGATGACGACGAAGATGGCGGAAAATGGATTCCGTCAAACAATGAATATTATGGCGAAATTGTTTTTAATATTTCCTATAAAGGCGAAAAAGAAAAACCTTTTGATTGGATGTTTATTGATTTTAATACTTTGCAAAATGCGGCTTTCGCCAATGGATTACAATGCGAATTGATTATGGAAGGGGTGCATTATGATTATTTAGCGAAGCTTTCGATTTAGAAAATTGAAAAAACAGTATAGAATATAGAACAAAAAAGGATGAAAATTTTTTAAACTTTACAGTTCTATCAAATCCGTTGTTCTAATTATATCTTCCAAAGTTGTATATAAAATATCTAAATCTTCCTGTGAATTGTAGGCATTTATGGAATATCTCAAAAAATAATTCCCGTTCAAAGGCATTACAGGAATTTCGATTTTATATTGATCAAAAAGCAACTCCTTCAATGCAATAGGATTTGAAGTTTTGATGGGAATACTTGCCATTTGTGCTAAAAACTCTTCGCTAATGGGGCAAATAGCTTCCGTATGGAGCAAATCACAAAAGCGTTTGTAATTATCAAAAACTAATTTTCTACATTCCTTAGCCTTCATCTTCCAATTATTTTCTTCCAGAAAATCAATGACTTTTGGCGTACACAAAAAGGCAGAAATATCTCTTGTACCTTGATAATCTTGATAATCTAAAAATTGACTTTCGCCTGGAGTAACACTTTCATAACCCCAACCCACGACAAGCGGATCGAGCATTTCTTGAAAATCTTTTTTTACATACAAAAAAGAACTTCCCTTGGGAGCCAACATCCATTTATGAAGTGTTCCAGTATAAAAATCAGGATTCAATTCCGTAATATTTAAATCTATTTGCCCAGGAACATGCGCGCCGTCGATAATGGTAATTAATCCCAACTCACGGGCTTTGTCGCAAATTTCCTTAATCGGAAAAATAAAAGCCGTGCAACTTGAAATATGGTTTAGGAAAACAATCTTAGTTTTAGAAGTGTAACCCTTCCAAAATTATTCCAAGATTACTTCTTTCGAAACTACAGGAATCGATATTTTTTGACGAATATATTTGGCTGCTGATTGCTTGCAATAAAAATTCCAAGTCCTATCCATAGCACCATATTCGTGGTTTGTGGTCAGGATTTCGTCATCTTCTTTCAAATGCAAACTTCGCATAATTGTGTTGATAGCGAACGTTGGATTTGGTGTAAAAAACAAATCGACGGAATTACAGCCCAAATATTTAGACAATCTTTCTCTTGCGGTTTTCAAATATCCAACCACTTTTTTTTGAATAAAGAAAACCGGTTCCGTTTCTAATTCCAATTGAAATCGTTGGTATTCCTCGAAAATTGGTTTTGGGCACGCACCGAATGAACCGTGATTTAGAAAGGTCATACTTTTGTCCAAAAGGAATTGTGATTTCATTTAATGATTTTTTGTAAATATAAAAAATCCCAAACAATGTTTGGGGAAAATATTATGTAGCGATTACTGCAATTAGTATACTTAAAAATAAAATTTTGATATTTACTTAAGAATAATTTTTTGCTTAAATAGTAGTGGCATTTTTATTTCAACACTGAAAGGTTTTCCGGCACGTTTGGCAGGTTCCCATTTTTGAGATTTATTCAAAACTCTTATAATTTCAGAAGCTGCTTCAACGTTCGGAAATTCTAAAATTTTTATTTTTTTGATTTCTCCTAATTCAGTAACTGTAAATGAAACCACAATTTTACCCGCTTTGGTAACGGTCGCATAATTAAATTCTTGATTTATAAACTCATAAAATTTATTTAAATCACCTCCATTAAATTTTGGATTGGAAACATCTGGACTTGTAACCAGCTCCGTTTCCATCAGGAGTTCACTTTCTTGTGCAGAAACAAATTGGAAAGCAAAAAAAGCAGTTGCTAAAAATAAAAGGTTTTTCATATTTAAGGAATATTCAAATACTTATGTGTTTGTAAAGATACGCGCCATTTTGGATTGTTCATAACATAATCCACAATTAGTGGTGTCATTTCTTCCTTTTTGCTCCATTCTGGCTGTAGAAATAATATGGCATCTTTGTTAACTTTCACCGCTTGTTCTTCGGCGAAAATGAAATCGTGTTTGTTGAAAATAATGACTTTCAGTTCGTGAGCTTTGTCATAAACCGTTTGGGTTGGCAATTTATTTTTCTTTGGCGATAGACAAATCCAATCCCATTGGCCAGAAAGTTCATACGCTCCTGAAGTTTCAATATGCACTTTAAGATTTTGGTTTTTGAGCTTTTGCGTCAGCAATGTCATATCCCAAGTTAGTGGTTCGCCTCCTGTTACCACCACTGTATCAGCCAGTTTTTTGGCATTGGCTACAATCAAATCAATGTTCGTTGGCGGATGCAATGCTGCGTTCCAGCTTTCTTTCACATCACACCAGTGGCAACCCACATCACAACCCCCAATTCTAATGAAATAAGCCGCTGTTCCCGTATGAAATCCTTCGCCTTGAATGGTGTAAAATTCCTCCATTAAGGGAAGCATGGCCCCTTTGTTTATTTCTAATTGTATTTCTTTTGATAACATTTTTAAAATTTAAGGTGCAAAGATAGTGAATTTAAAACGTTGACTTGTCTACATAAAAAAACCGACAGCTCATTGAAACTATCGGTTTTTTTTAAAATATATTAAAATTTATTTTTTTAATTTGGCCAATGACTCCGTTGCATAAGGATTAACTGGGTCAAGAGTAAGTGTTTTATTGAAATATTCAATTGCTTTAACTTTATCAGTGTTGGCATAACTAGCAGCAATAGTGTTATACGATTCAATAACTTTTTTTGTTGTTGCTGGTTTTGCTAATTCTTCGGCACCTTTTTCGGTTATTTTAGCAATATATTCTTCATAATATTTGATTGTCATAACATCATTACCCATCAAACTATTAGTTCTACCTCTATAAAGTAAAGCGTCTTGATATGTAGGCGAAGCGGTGATCACATTTCCAAAAGCCGTATCTGCTTTTTGTAAAGCGATAAGATCTGGTTTCGAATCTTTTTTATTATTGGCATAATAAATGGACAGCCCATAATAAATATTATCTTCAATATAATTTTTATTTTCAGTATTAGTTGTTCCAAATTCAAAAATTGGAATTGCTTCTTTATAGAATTTTTGTGCAAACAATTTTTTACCAACCTCGTTCAAATCTTCGATAATCAAAGGCTCAATTTCTATCGCTTTTTTAATGTCAGACATACCAGAATTGTATAAAGTGGTGTCTATAGACAATCCATCAGCACTTAACCCTTTTTTGAATTTAGCTGTTCCCAAATACAAATAATCTTGTGCAATAACTTTGTTACTTGGATTTGCAATATAGCTTTCTAATGATTTAATCGCAAGGTCAGCGTTTCCGTTTTCATAAGCAGAATATCCTAAATAACGGAAGATTCTAGGGTTCACCTTGTCCATTTCTATCATTTTATTCGCTTCAACTTCAAGTGCTTTATAATCTTTTACAAGAACAAGGAAGTCAGCGTGACGCATTCTAGAATTCAAAGAATAATCGGTAAGACTAAGATATTTTTCGTAATGACCAATAGCCGTTTGCATATATTCAGCAGCTTTCGATGGCTTGTTTCTTCCCCATTTGTAATAAGTTTCAGCTAATTCTCTGTAAACTGGCCCGTAGTTTGGATTAATAGCGATTACTTCATTAAAAGATTTTATAGCCTCATCATATGATTTCGCCCCTTTTAATAAAACTCCTAATTGCATTTTTGCTCTTAGCAATGTTGGATCAAATTGAAAAGCATTTCTATAGGCGGCATAAGCTTCGTTTTGGTTTTTATCTCCATAATAAGCGTCTCCAAGCGCCAATTGAACTAGTGCATCATTTGGACTTATAAGTTTAGCTTTGTTCAAAACTTCAATAGCCTTTTTATAATTTGGTTTTGAAGAGTAGGTATAAGCTCTTCCTATGGCTATCAATTCCTCCACATCTTTCTTTTTTGTGTCTTTTAACGCTAATGCGAAATTGGCTTCAGCAGAAACAGTATTTCCATTATCTAAATCGATCACTCCTAAACCAATATTATTTAGTCTGGCACCATCGGCTCCGGTTAAACCCTTTTGATAGGCAATTTTAGCAGAATCCGCTACGCCCTGAATAAGATAGACGTTCCCTAAGAGAAAATTGGCTCTTCCGTTTGTAGGACTGGCTTTAACGATCGACTTTAACATCGATTTTGCATTTTCATATTGCTCGGCATCAATTGCTTTTTTAGCTTGGGCAACATCTTGGGCAAAGCCAAAGCCAACTGAAGTTAAAAAAACAACGCTAAAAATTTTAAATTTGTTCATCGGTATTGTATTTATTTCTTTTCATTACTAATTTCATTTCGAATATTTATTCGGCGACCTGGTACTCTGACAGGTAATAACCCAGACTTCAAAATTATTCTTTGTCCGATATCCCCCGCGACGAATGAAGCAAACCCCATTCCTAATCCAGAATATCCCTGCGCATTGATGATATACAAATCGCGTGCCAAAGGATATTTACTTTCTGCAATATTATTTTGAGTAGGCGCATAAAAATTATTGCTTGTAAGGCTTTTTACACTTAATATGTTTACTTTATTTACATATTCTTGCATAATCGGCATTGGCTGTGTCAGCCAATTTACTCCTACAACACCAATCATTCCATCATTTTGCGCAACAAACTTTATCACCTCTTGGTTTGTTTTAAAAGAATAAACCCCTTCTATAGGAATTGATTTAATCCCAGCTAATTCCTTCATATAACGAACTGAACTAGAGTTAGGGTTGTCAAAAACCAAACCTTTAATGCTTGAGTTTGGCTGTCCCTTCATAAAAGCTATTACAGTCTTTAACTCAATTAAAGTATCATTATTGCTTTTATTTGAAATAAAGGCAATAGCATCTGTTGCAAATTTAGTGATTTTTGGCGTTATTTTTTTTTGCTCGAAGACTTTATTTTCATTTAAAGTCAAATTTCTAGTCATGATAGCAATGCCTGACTTTACTTTAAACAAGTTATTTATTATTTCTATTTCCGATTTGGAAACAATTTTAATTTTCGCGTCATAGGTACTTTCAAAAACAGCTACTTGATCTTCAATTATCGGGGTCAAGGTCTCGTCTACAAAAACAGTAGCTGATCCTTTTAATATCGATTCTTGGTTATCATTTGCTCGTTCTTTTTGATTACACATCACAAATAAAACACTAACAAAAATAAGAATATAAATTTTGCTATTTTTAAACATAACTATTCATTATTTGTTTTTAAAACTCTATATAAACGCATGAACGAATACACAATTAAAACGACCCCAAAGGCCACTCGATACTTTGGTAGCATTGCTAATGGAATAGTTTTCCAAAAGACAAAAATCAGACCTAAAACAAAATAGGCTAGAAATAACAATATTCCTATAACGAGAAGAAACCGCTCTTTAAGCGATTTCTTCTGAATGTTTTTAATTATATTTTTCAAGATTACTCCGCTGACTGGATACTAATTGGCAAACTGAAAGTACATCTTACTTTTTTACCATTTTGTTCTCCTGGAGTCCATTTAGGGCATTTGTTCAAAACACGAATGGCTTCTTTTCCTGTTCCATAACCAATATCTCTCAGTACTTTGATATCTGTTAACGAACCGTCTTTTTCAACTACAAATGTAACATAAACTTTACCTTTAAGTCCTTCTTCTTCTGGAGCTTGATAGTTTTTCGCTACAAAAGCGTTAAACTTATCCATTCCTCCTGGAAAATCAGGTTTAACCTCAATTCCAGCGGTATTGTAAACCGTATTATCTTCTTCTACAACCGCGGCAACTCCTGTTCCTACAGGTTCTACAGTTAATTCAGCGTCTGGATCACCTTTTATGGTTTCCTTTCCAATGGTTTTATCTTTAATATCTTTGATGACTGCAATCTCTTCAACAACTTCATCAGCTTTGGCCACTACTGGTTTCACGAATTTCACTTGATCCACTTTAGGTGGTGGCGGTGGTGGTGGTGGAAGATTTTCTTTTGGTTTCTCCTTTTTTGGAGGCAATTTTACTGCAGTAATTTTTTGATCTAAAGTCGTTTCATCAGTTTTGGCAGGAATCATACGCATAATTGTTGGTATACTAACAAGAATGACAAAGACTATTGTTCCAATGATAAAGGCTCTAACTGTATTCTTGGTAACTGATTTTCTCAAATCATAAGCACCATAACGTTTATTACGATCTTCGAAAACAATTTCAAGCCAGTGATTATTTAATAAATCTAATTTCATATTTCTTAATTATTAGGTTATTGGGTCATAAGAATTAATTCTTATTTTCCTTCTAACAATTTTGTTTCTTCAGGTGAAAAATCGTTAACAATTGCATAAGTTGGCACATCAACAATCGCCATTTCATCTAATATATCGACTAAGTTGCGATAATTGGATTTTTTACTAGGTTTGATAATCACAATCATTCCGTTTTTAGGTTTCCCTTTTGCTGTTGAATAAGCCAAAACTGATGCCTTTCTAGAAATCAATTCTGCACGAATACCTTCTTTACCGTAAGAAAAATCTTTAGGAGCCCCGCCTACAACAGGAGTGGCTAATAAGCCCACGTAACGTACTAATTTGTTATTAGCCCCCAACATTATAGTCATAGTACGATTTTCATCTACTTTGATTGGTTTTGCTGTTGGATCATCATCTTTATCTGGCAACCCCAAATTCATAGATTGTGGTTTAGACAAGGTAGTGGTTAGCATAAAGAAAGTAATTAATAAGAAGGCCAAATCTACCATAGCAGTTAAATCTACTTTTGAGTTTTGTTTTTTACTTCTTACTTTTTTGTCCTTACCGCCTCCACTGTCGCCTGTATTTAATTCAGCCATTTTAGTGTGTATTTTTTAATTAAAAATTCTTTCCTCTTAAACCCGTAACTAAGCTAAAGCTATTGATTTTTTGGTCTTGTAAAATATCCATTACTTTTCGAATCGACGGATATTCTTCTTTTGCATCCCCTTTTATGGCAATTTGCAATTCCTTGTCATTTAATTCAATATTAGCAATACGAGCATTTTGCACCCATTCTGCTAATTGATTATCAAGCGAATCTTTAGGAACTCCAGGTTGACCCGCTTTACTTCTTTCCGAAGTTTTCATTGCAATAATTTGTTTCAGATTTTGAATTGGAACTCCAATACCTTCCATCAATGCAAATTTTGATTTTTCGTCATCCGTAAATTCAACTCCATATTTTTCACCCATCAATTCGAGTGTTCTTTTACGAACTTCCCTTCCTTTCAAATCAAAAAATACTTTTCCTTTACCAATGGTCAAAGTAGCCAAATCCGTTTCAGGTAATTTGGTTTGTACGGTAGATTGCGGCGTATCCACAGGCAGTGCTTCTGGTATCTTGGCCGTGGCGGTCAAAATAAAAAAAGTAAGCAAAAGAAAAGCCACATCACACATAGCCGTCATATCAATAGACGCTGCTTTTTTGGACGATTTACCAGCCATTAATTTTATATTTAAATTATTAAAGAATTAGCGTGTACAAAATACAACGCTAAATCCTCAAAAATTATTATTAATTATTTTTGTGTACCTCTGAAGTGTCTGTATGTATTCACGATTGTGTTACCAGCTTCGTCAATAGAATAAGTCAAAGTATCAATTTTTGAAGTGAACAAGTTGTAAACAACGATTGCCAAAGCAGAAGTAGAAATACCAGTTGCAGTATTGATAAGCGCTTCAGAAATACCATTTGCAAGCATCGCTTGATCTGGAGTTCCAGAACTTGCTAATGCACCAAACGCTTTAATCATCCCTGTTACAGTTCCTAATAATCCTGCAAGAGTTCCTAAAGAAACTAAAGTAGAAAGAATAGTCATGTGTTTTTCTAACATTGGCATTTCAAGTGAAGTTGCTTCTTCAATTTCTTTGTGAATTGTTTCTGCAGCAGTTTCGCTATCGATTCCTTCTTTTTTAACATCTTGATATTTAACTAAAGCGGATCTAATGGCATTGGCAACAGAACCTTGCTGTTTGTCACAAGCTACAATTGCACCTTCAATATCCCCAGATTTAATACTATTTTGAACTTCGCCCATAAATTTATCAAGATTTCCTTTTCCAGCTGCTTTAGAAATTACAGCAAAACGTTCGAAAGAAAACACGATTACCATTAAAAGCAATCCCATTAAAACTGGTACAATTGGACCTCCTTTGTACACCATTGCTAAATAATTTCCTGGAAGTGGATGACCTGTATTAACTCCTCCTTCAAAATTTGCTCCATCACCCATGATGAAAGTCCAGATTAACCATCCTGAAAGAATACATAATACAATTATGATTAATGAAATACTTCCTCCTAAACCTGCACCTTTTTCTTTTTTAACGTTTGCCATTTTCTTAAATTTTAATATAGGTATCTGCCAAACCTTCGCCATCAAGCATTGCTCCTCCAAGGATTATGCTTTCTCCTTTTG
>JAAFGY010000110.1 GCA_010365135.1 Flavobacterium sp. | reverse complement strand
GGATGAGCCATTATTTAATTCTAATGATATTTTAGAAGTAATAAAATCATTAAAAGAAAATAAAGGAAAAATTATAAATGGCTACTGTGCTATTAAAAGTAGTGAAGAATTTTTTAGTACTTCGATTCCAAAGGTTGTGTTCAGGCCAGATGGTAGATTATTATACATGTCACGGAGTCCAATTCCAGGAAATAAAAACGGTGTTTTTTCTCGAGCCAATAGACAAGTTTGTGTATATGCATTCCCTAAAGAGGCTTTAGAGGATTTTAGTAGGCAAACTAATAAAACATTTCTAGAAATGGAAGAAGATATTGAAATATTGAGATTCCTTGAATTAGGTTACGAGGTTTCTATGATTGAGCTTTCAGATGATTCAATTGCTGTGGATAATCCAAATGATGTTGAAAAAGTATTAAATAAACTTCGTAATGAAAACTAGACCTGATCAATATAAAGTAATTCTTTGGGATTTTGATGGCGTTATTGTAGAATCTAATAAAGTGAGAGAAAGCGGATTTAGAAAAGTACTGGAGAATTTTCCTAAAGCGCAAATAGAGGAGTTAATAAAATTTCATAATATAAATGGAGGATTGTCCAGATATGTGAAGTTTAGATATTTTTATGAAGTTATATGTAAGTCAAGTATATCTGAAGAGGAAGTACAGCAATTAGCAAACTCGTTTTCAGAAATAATGTTGGACAATTTAGGGTCTAAGGAATATTTAATAAATGAAACGGTAAATTTTATCGAATCAAACTCTGATACTATAGAAATGAGCATTGTTTCTGGTTCTGATCAAAATGAATTGAGGACACTGTGTTCTAGACTCGCTATTGATAAAAACTTCAAATCAATTTGCGGATCACCAACTCCTAAAAACACATTGGTGGCAGACTATTTGAAAACTACAAAATTCCAGAATGAAGAAATTTGTTTAATTGGGGATTCCATGAATGATTATGAAGCTGCAACCGTAAATAATATTGATTTTTATGGCTTTAACAATATTGAATTAGAGTATATGGGTAACTATATTAAATCATTTGATTATTAATTATGAAAAAGATAGTTGATGTTTCGGGTTATGGTCATTCAGGTAAAACAGCCGTTTCTGAATTCTTAAAAGATTATGAAGATGTTTTTACATTTCCTAGTCAAGTCGAATTTGAGTTGTTTAGAGTTCAAGGGGGGCTTTTAGATTTATATTTGTCGATTTATGATAGTTGGAATCTTATTCGCTCTAGAGTAAGGATTATTGAATTTAGAAAATTAGTGCGAAGAATAGGAATTGTACAAAATAAGTTTAGGCCAAGTACGCTATGGAATGCATCTGGGCATGGGTATAATCAATATTTTAATAATAAATTTATTGAAATATCAGATGAATTTATTGATGAATTAGTTAAAGTTAGGCAAGATTCTTTTTGGCCTTATGATAGTTTGAGTGATTCAAAATTAAATTTATTGATAAGTAAAATAAAAAATAAATTAAGTAGAAACTTAGTTTTAAAAGAAATCTATTACACAGATAAAAATCAATTTTTAACGCATACTTCAAATTATATTCATAGATTGTTTAAGGAAGTGGGGACGCAAAAGCAGACGCATGTGGTGTTAAACAATACTTTTGAGCCCTATAATCCAAGTAAGTGTATTGAGATGGTTGAAAACTCATTTTCGATAATTGTTGATAGAGACCCAAGAGACATTTACGCCAGTATGATCAATTCAAAAGATGTATTTATTCCTAGCTTTGAAAACTATAATACGGCTGATGAATTAAAGAAACGAATGGTGGGATTTGACAATATCAATCAATTTATTGCAAGATTTAGAATCCTAAAAAATAATGTGTTGGATGATAATAATCCAAAAGTGTTGAGGATAAGATATGAAGACTTTATTTTAAACCACGATCAAATTGCGATAGCTATTCACAAGCACATTGGTCTGGATAATTTAAATAAAAATAGAAACAAGGTGTTTAATGTCAATGATTCAAAAAAGAATGTTGGGATTTGGAAGAAATATAAAGATTTGCCAGAAATAATTCAAATACAAAAAGAACTAGCGGAATATTGCTATCAAAATTAAGTTTATCCATGATAAAATCTCTATGTTTTTATTTTCCTTATTATGAGGATTCGGGTGTTCCGGTTCTTTTTTATAGAATGGCAAATAAAGTAGCTCAAGGTAGGCGTGATTTAATCGTTTATGTAATAGATTATGAAAATGGTGCAATGGCTAGAAATTTATTGCCATTGAGTAATTTGAAATTAATTGTATTCGAAAAAAACATGAAAGTTTCTGTTCCAAAAGATAGTGTATTAATAATGCAAACATTTGTTCCTTATTATTGGCCAGAAGAATTAGAATTAAGTAATGAACAGAGACTGTTTTTTTGGAATTTACATCCTCAAAATTTAATTCCTTCTTTGCTGCCAATTCCTTTTTTACGAGAATTACCAATGAATAATTTTGGAATTTATCAATTTACATCCGTCTTTTACAAGCGTCTTTTTAGTAATTTAAGAGCGTATGTTAAGTTGTTATTGGATACAGACTCCCTTTATTTTATGGATAAATCAAATTTGGATTTCACTTCTAAGTATTTGTTTATCGATATTGAAAATCAACATTATTTACCTGTGCCAGCAGTATCTTCAGAAATAGATGTGATTTCTAACGAAGATTTTTTATTAGGCGAAATAATACATATCGGCTGGGTTGGTAGGCTATGTGATTTTAAAAGCTATATTTTAGTATATGCAATTAATAAAATATCAGAAATAGCGACTAGGTTTAAGGATAAAAAATTTGTTTATCATATTGTTGGAGATGGGCCATATCTAGAATATATCAAGAATAATATTAAGTTGAGTGCTACTGTATCAGTAATTTTTCATGGGTCTTTGCCACATGATAAATTAGACGATTTTGTTAATAATAATTTTGATATAGTAACTGCCATGGGCACGTCTGCTTTAGAAGGGGCTAAGCTAGGGAAACCTACTATATTATTAGATTTTATATTTAAAGAGGTTAAAAAGGATTATAAATTTAGAATGTTGTACAATACTAAAGAGTTTGATTTGGCGCATCTTATTACAGAATCAGATTACGAAGCAGGGAATGATTCGTTGTTTGGTATAATAAATGAAATCCTCTCCGATTATTCTTTGCATTCTAACAGATCGCTAGAATATTTCAGATCAAATCATAGTATTGAAAACGTGAGTGATATGCTTATAAAAAAAGCACTTAACTCAAAACTCGTTTTTTCAATGATTAATCCTTCCGTTTTAAAGAAAGGAATTATGTTAAGAATGTATAATAAAGTAAGGAAATTAGAAAATTAAATTATGATACGACTTTCGAAATCTGTAATTGGAGAGATAGAGTCTCAGGCAGTTACAAGAATATTACTTGAAGATGGCTACTTAGGCATGGGAGCAGAAGTAGGTAAGTTTGAGGATGAAATTGCTGCTTATTTAGGAGTACCGGTTGGGAATGTAGTTTGTGTAAACACCGGGACTTCTGCTTTACATCTAGCGGTTGAAGCTCTTGTTGAAAATGGGGCAGAAGTTCTTGTACCATCATTTACCTTTTTATCCTCTTATCAGGCGATAAGTGCAGCAGGAGCGATTCCTATTTCTTGTGATATCTATGAAGATACAATGTCTATTGATTTAAAAGATGCTGCAAAAAGGATTACAGAAAAGACAAGAGCAATTATGGCTGTTCATTATGCAAGTAATCCAGCACATATGGAACAGTTGTATGAATTTGCAAAAAAACATGATTTAAGAGTTATAGAAGATGCAGCTCATGCGTTTGGTTGTACTTATAAAGGAGCTAAAATTGGATCTTTTGGAGATGTGATTTGTTTTTCATTCGATGGGATTAAAAACATTACTTCAGGTGAAGGTGGTGCAATTGTAACGAATGACTCTAAAGTATTAACAATCGTTAAAGACGCTCGCTTGTTGTCAATAGAAAAAGATTCTGACAAGAGATATTCAGGGGAAAGAAGTTGGGATTTTGATGTGAAAAGGCAAGGATATCGTTATCACATGAGTAATATATTTGCTGCGATAGGTAGAGTTCAATTAAGTCGTTTAGATGATGAGTTTGCGCCTAGAAGAATGGAATTGTTGCAAAAATATAAAGAACTACTAGTGGCTAACAATAAGATAGTATTTCAAAAACAGGAGGAGCAAGCATTTATTATACCGCATATTCTCTCTATTCGAGTATTAGAAAACCAAAGAGATGGACTTAAAGAGGAATTAGAAAAACTAAAAATTCCAACAGGAATTCATTATAAACCGAACCATCTATTGACCTTTTATAAAACAAAGTATAATCTGCCAGTTACGGAAAGGATTTATAATGAAATATTGACGTTGCCATTACATCCTGAAATTAAGGTTTCAGATGTGGAATTTATATGTAAAACAATAAACAATTTTTTAAAATAATGAAAACAATATTATTAGCAGGAGGGTTAGGAACCCGTTTAAGCGAAGAAACAACTTTGAAGCCTAAGCCAATGGTAGAAATAGGTGGAATGCCTGTATTATGGCATATCATGAAAATTTATGCATCTTATGGATATAGTGATTTTGCAGTTGCTCTAGGATATAAGGGAGATGTAATTAAAGAGTTTTTTTTAAACTATAAATTGCATAAAAGTGACATGGTCGTAAATTTGCGCTCAGGAGATGTTAAGTTTGAAAATGACTCTTCTGAGGACTGGACGGTTGGGCTTCATGATACAGGAGCCAATAGTATGACGGGAGGTCGTTTGTATAATTTAAAAAAATTATTCAAGCCTGGCGATACTTTTATGTTGACTTATGGAGATGGTGTTGCAGATATTGATATAAAAAAGCTCGTTGCTTTTCATAAAGCACATGGGAAAATTGCAACTTTAACTGCAGTTAGACCTTCAGCTCGTTTCGGGTCAATTATGATGGAAGAGGATGGTCATATTTTAGAATTTAAAGAAAAACCACAAACAGGTGAGGGCTGGATTAACGGCGGGTATTTTGTATTTGATTATAAAATTTTTGAGTACTTAACTGATGAAAGTACCATTTTAGAGAGAGAGCCTCTTGAGAATCTTGCCAAAGACAATGAGCTAGTAGCTTATAAACATGATGGATTTTGGCATTGCATGGATACAATACGAGATAGAGATAATTTAAATGAAATTTGGGCGAAAGAAAATGCGCCTTGGAAAAAATGGTAAGCTATGTTTAAAGACGTTTATAAAAATAAAAGAGTACTTGTTACGGGACACACAGGTTTTAAGGGAACATGGTTAACTACATGGTTGCTAAACTTGGGAGCAGAGGTTGCGGGTTATTCCATCAGTGTGCCTACAGAGCCTGCACATTTTGATGAGTTGAAACTTGAAGATAAAATCCAGCATAATTTTGGAGATATACGTGATTATGAGCATTTTATGAAGGTGTGTCAAGACTTTAAACCTGAGTTTATTTTTCATCTTGCAGCACAGCCGTTAGTCCGTGAATCTTATGAAAATCCAAGAGAAACGTTTGATGTGAACATGATAGGTACTTTAAACGTTCTAGAAGTAATCAGGCAATTAAAAGATACTGTAAAAGTTGGAGTTATTATAACGAGTGATAAATGCTATGATAACGTAGAATGGGTTTATGGGTATAGAGAAGATGATCGATTAGGTGGCGAAGATCCTTATAGCGGTTCTAAAGGAGCAGCTGAAATAATAACTAAATCATATATGCATTCCTTCTTTAAACAAGGATTTCCTAATGTATGTACTACCCGAGCTGGAAATGTAATAGGTGGAGGAGATTGGGCCAAAGATAGGATTGTACCAGATATTGTTCGTTCTTGGTCAAAGAATGATCCAGTTGAAATTAGAAGCCCATATAGTACACGTCCATGGCAACATGTTCTTGAGCCTTTGAGTGGTTATTTAAGTTTAGGAGCTCAACTTTATAATGAGAATTCAGAACAAAGGAATCAAGCATTTAATTTTGGACCTGATTCAAAAGTTAATAAGAATGTAGGTGAATTAATTGACGAAATGAAGCAGCTATGGGAGAATTCTCCAGGTTGGATCAATAAGTACGTTGATGATGGAAAGAAAGAGGCCAATTTATTAAAGTTATCATGTGATAAGGCAAATATAAATTTAGAATGGTATCCTGTTATGGGGTTTGAAGAGACAATAGATTTCACTATGTCTTGGTACACTAATTTTTATTTTCATAAGAATTCTGTGTTTGATTTTACTAATAATCAAATTAATTTGTACACCTCAAAAGCGAAAGAGCGTGGCATAAAATGGGCATTGAAATGATAAATTTGAAAACCAAAATTCATGATTTAGAATTAATTTCTTTAAAGCAAATTAAGGATGATAGAGGTGCAGTTTATCATTTTTTAAAATCAACTGATTCTACTTTTAAGGGGTTTGGAGAAGCTTATTATTCGAAAATTAACCCTGAAGTAATCAAAGGATGGAAGTTACATCATAGATTATGTCAGAATTTCTGTGTTCCAATCGGAGCCGTTAAAATTGTTGTTTATGACGATAGAGACGAATCTCCAACTAAAGGCGAACTTGATGAAATAATTTTAAATGACTCAAATAATTATTGTCTTTTGAGTATGCCGGCTGGTTTATGGTATAGTTTCAAATGTATTTCAGAGGATTTTGCGTTGTTAGCAAATATAATAGACCAACTGCATGATCCTTTAGAATCAATTACACTTCCGTTGGAAAATAATATCATACAATATGAATGGAAATAAATTAAATCCTCCATTAGTATCCATTATAATGAATTGTTATAATGGAGAGGAATATTTAAAAGAGGCTATTGACTCAGTTTTGTCTCAAAGTTATTACAATTGGGAGTTAATTTTTTGGGATAATCAATCCACTGACAAAACTTCAAGTATTGTAAAGTTATATGATGATAAGAGAATTTTTTATTATTTAGCTGAAATTAATAGACCACTTAGTGAAGCTAGAAATCTTGCAGTCCAAAAAGCAAAAGGTGAATACATAGCTTTTTTAGATAGTGATGATATTTGGCTGGTCGAAAAGTTAAAAATGCAAATGAATGGGTTAATGGTGCAAAACGAAGCTGGTATATCATACTGTGGTTTTGAAACGCTTTTGACATCAGATTTGGAAAGTGCAATTTCACAAGCTAAGTTTTATTCAAAATTTGTTTATAATTCACACAAATCAAAATCAATTTATAATAAATTATTGAGAGGTAATTTTATAATTTTTTCAACAGTTATCCTAAAACGTGAAATTTTTGATTTAACAAAAGGGTTTAGTGAGTTTTTAGAACAGAATGAGGATTTCGAGATACTATTAAAAGCATCCTTGCATACTAATGCTATTTGTGTTAGCGATTCTTTAGTTAAATATAGAATTCATGCATCTAACAATTCTTATTTAAATGCTAGGAAGAATTTCGAAGAAAGTGAATATATATTTTCGAACTTACCACAGTCCTTTTTAATTTCAATGGCTAAAGATAGAAATAAAACAAGAGAAAGGATTTATTTTATTTTTTTTGAGAAGAAGTGGCAACAATTATTTGGGCTATTGAATCCTAAATATTGGCCACATATTTGTTATTTGGTTTTTAAGAAAATTAGTAAATAAAGTAATGATTATAAAGAAAAGTATAGGAAATAAACTTATTTGTTTTTTCTTTTTTCTAATGCTAATACTCCCTGCATCTTTTCAAGTTCCACGCGGTATATTGTTAATTTTAATATTGTTTATTATTGTTGGAAATAATGAATTTTCGTCTGTTAGGTATGATAAAACATTATTAATTATAGCTCTAATAAATATTTTTTTTTCATTTGTATTTATTATAAATGGCATTATTCGTTCTACACCAGGAGCCATCTCTATGGCTACTGTTTATATAGTTTGGCCAATTTTGTATTTGTATTTTATCGGATTGTCTGATAAAATTGCGAATATTAGGCCACTTTTGAGTATAATTATCTTTGGTGGACTAGCTTCGGCTGGATTAATTATTATTTTTATATTCAATAATTTTTTTGGATTCCCTATAGATATAAGTTATATCGTAAAGTCTCAAGATTTTGGTGTTTATTGGGAGGGAGGTGCAACAGAATTAAATTCTATGAATCTTGCGACAGTATTTTATAGTTTTATTTTTGTTTTGACTTTATTTTTGATACCCAAAAATCTCAACACTTTAAAGATAAGCAAGTATTTACTTCGATTTTCTTTTGTTGTTTGTCTATTTCTTCTATTTATTTCTGCTAGGAGAGCGTTTTGGTTAGTTTGCGCTATTAGTCCTTTTTTGATTGTTTTCTCATTAAAAATTATTGGGATTAACTTGAGAATTAGAAGATTTCTAATTCCTTTTGTTATTTTTATTTCTTTATCGATAGGATTTGTATCGTATATGGCAATTGATAATGATAATTTAATCTCAGAATTTAATTCTTCTTTTGAATTTGATAATCCTGAGGCCGAATCCAATTATCTGCGAAAAGAACAATTTAATGCTCTAC
The DNA here is from genome assembly GCA_010365135.1 of Flavobacterium sp. Taxonomy (GTDB): domain Bacteria; phylum Bacteroidota; class Bacteroidia; order Flavobacteriales; family Flavobacteriaceae; genus Flavobacterium. The sequence goes on along the minus strand of JAAFGY010000110.1, from coordinate 3,247 downwards.
AAAAAGGATGGGAAAACAATTGGTTAATAGGTGCAGGTCTTGGTGCAACTGCTAAAGGTAGTGTTAGGGATGAAAATGCTACTTGGGCTTATGAGTTGTCATATATGGCATTATTATTTCATACAGGTATAGTTGGTATTATTGTTTACGGATCATCTGTTTTTTGGATAATATATCAATCCGTAATTATTTGTAGGAAAAATAAATTATATACAGTGTATTTAATACCGCAAATTGTTGCATTAATATGTTTTTTATTAGTCAACGCTTCAAATCCCTATTTAAGTAAATTTGATTACCTATGGACTATCTTCTTGCCTTTAGCTACATTAAATGCTATTAAAATAGAAAAAAATAATGAAAATGATAGGTTTTTTGACACATTGTTATAAATAATTTGTATTCTCAGACCAGATACAGTTGTTCTTTAATTTTAATTTTATGAAAATATTAGTACTTCCTAAATATCATGCTGAAGGATCTAGTTCCAGATATAGATATTATAATTATTTCAAGTGGTTCCGTAATGATGGACATTTTATTGAATCTAAGCCTTTACTTTATGAAGGTTATGTAAGTGATTTGTATAACGGTAAGAATAAGGTTAAAAGACATTTTTTTTTGGTATTTGGAATTTTAAATAGAATATTATATATCTTATTTAATAAAAAAAAATTTGATGTTATCATTATCGAAAAGGAACTAGTTACTTTTATGCCTTTTTTTATAGAAAAGATACTTCTAAAGGGTTCTAAAATTATATTAGATTATGATGATAATATTAATGCGAGATATCAAGTAGGTATTGCTAAATATTTTCTGTCTAGAAAAATTTTAAAATTGGCTAAAATTGCCAATTCGATTACAATTGGTAATAATTGGTATAGAGATTTTTATAATGGAATAGATCAAAATAAAATACACTACTTGCCAACAGTTATTGATAGGGATTTGTACAGCCAATACAAAACGGAATTCATGAAAGAGGAATTCATGACTATTGTATGGGTTGGGTCTATAAGTACGGTTAAATATCTGAAAAAAATAGATGATGTTTTAGTTAAATTGCAAACGGAATTTAATTTTAAACTAAAAGTCATAGGTGCCAAAGTAGATTTAAATTGTAATGCTTATTTTGTTGATTGGGATGCGGAAACAGAGATTTTAGAACTCAAAAAGTCAGATATTGGAGTTATGCCATTGGAAGATACTGATTGGGAAAAAGGTAAATGTGGATTTAAACTAATTCAGTATTTGGCGTCAGGTTTGCCAGTTGTAGCTTCTAATTCGCCTGCAAATATTGAAATTGTTTTTCCTAATTGTGGATATATAGCTAATAATGAAAAAGAATGGTATGATTATCTATCTATTTTACTTTCTTCAGCTATGTTAAGGAGAGCATATGGAATATCTGGCAAGGATAGAATTTTTAATTATTATTCTTATCAGGTTTGGTTTTCGAAATTTCTTGATGTCATAAAATTGGTTGATGGTACGAAATAATTTCTGATTTAACTTTGGTTTTTATTTATAACACAAATTATGTGGGAGTATACAATGGAACAGTATTTTTTCAATTTTCAATTTTTTAATAACCTAAGATGAGATTACTTTTAATAATAACTGATTATGGCAGTTTTAATAATTTTTTGGCAGAACTCGCTGTAAGGTTAAGTTATGAAAACGAAATTCATGTAGTATGTTCAGGTTCTAATGTGATCAATATAATAGATAAATTTGATTATTCGAAGTATAATTTAACTTTTCATAAAGTAGACATACCAAGATCAACTTCAATATTAAAAGTAATCAAAAGTGCTTCTCTAATTGGGAAAATTGTAAAGGAAGTTAAACCTGCTTTAGTTTATGCGCATTTTACTACAGGTATTTTTCCAACTATTTTATTTAGAAAACGAAGTATTCAATATTGGGGAACTTTTCATGGATTGGGTATGAATGCCAGTAGTGGTTTTAGAAAAGTAATTTTTTCTGTAGTTGAATTGTTCAGTTTTTCTAGACTAGACAAAATATTCGTTATTAATAAAAAAGACTTTGACTTAGTTAGTAATGTATTTAAAAATAAGACGTTTAAATATAAATCTTGTGGAGTAGGTTGTGATCTAAATAAATTTGATATCGAAAAGTTCTCAGAGTATGAGAAGTCAAATATAAAGCGAGACTTTAAAATAGAGGGTAAGTTTGTAATTACTTATACGGGTAGGTATGTTGAGTTCAAAGGATTTGATTTGGTTTATCATAGTTTTGTGAAAATGGTCGAGGAATTTCCTGGTGAAGTAGTTTTACTTTTAATCGGAGGTAGAGATCCAATACATCCAACAGGACTTACAGAACAGGAAGAGATTGATTTGTTTGAAAATAAAAGTATTATTAATGTGGGCTACACATCAGTAGTAGAAAAGTATTTGGCTATTTCAGATGTATTTTTGTTTCCAAGCAAGAAAGAAGGATTGCCAGTTTGTATAGTAGAGGCTTTAGCGATGGGAGTACCTGTGGTTACATTAGATGAAAGGGGGAATGCGGATGTGGTGAAAAATGATTTTAATGGGTATTTAGTTAAGTCTGTTTCAAAACTAAATGATATAGATGAAATTGTTGAAAAACTGAAATATTTGGATGCAAATAGAAATTTACTTGGTATGTTATCTTCAAATTGTTTAAAAAGTCGGCAGACTTATTCTCGTTCTTTTTTTGTAGAGGAGCAATTACAACTTATTAATAATTTTAAATCTAAATTAAAAAGTAAATAAGTAGTATTTGTATAGAAAAATACGAATCCTGAGATAAGATACCTAAAAAAATGGAAGTTAAAATGAAAATTATAATAACAGGAGCCACTGGTTTCGTAGGCACAAATCTCCAAAGCTATTTAAAATCTTGGTATGAAATAAAATCACTAATTGTTCGTTACGTTCCCGATCAAGAATTTGATTTAGAAGCGGATACTATTATTCACCTAGCAGGTAAAGCGCATGACACGAAAAAAGTATCTAGTCCACAGGATTATTATGATGCTAATTTTAAATTGACAAAGCAGTTGTTTGATGCTTTCATAAAGTCAGATGCAAGCGTTTTTATCTTTATGAGTACTGTTAAAGCAGGTGCAGATGAAGTGGAAGGTACATTGACTGAAGATGCTGTTCCTAATCCTAAAACCCATTATGGAATTGCAAAACTAAAAGCGGAGCAATATATCTTATCTACAACTTTACCGGAAGGGAAAAGGATA
>JAAFGY010000109.1 GCA_010365135.1 Flavobacterium sp. | reverse complement strand
ATTTTATAAATATTTTCATATTATATATATTTAGTACTAAAGTAAAAATAAATCGGAATTAAAATGTTAGAAAATTGTTAATATTTCGGTAAAATGTTATTTTAAATTGAAATTATTGGGCATTGTATTTTTTAAAAAATAGAAAGAAAGTTAGAAAATATTTTTTTTTGAATAGCTAAAAAGATACTGTAGCGACGCGAACCAAGGAATTAAAAGTTACATTGTATAAATTGATACCCCTTCTTAAATTTTAGAAAGTAGTATAATTTAGACAGTTCCTTTTTGCTTCTAGAAAATTAACTTACAGTGCTGCAATTCATTTTAGCTTCATCTTTGGTTTGCAACGTTGGAATTTTCCTTATATTTCGTTTTCTTTTTCTTTTCATACAGTAAATCGTTCCCGTTGCGTCAATATATGTTTGCTTTATTTATCTTGATTTCGCCACAATGCTCTTTATTTGTTGTAATCATGATAATATAATTTACTATTAACAATTGCTTTTTATTTATTGTGTCATTTTATTTGGCGGCAAAGATAAATCAAGGCAGTTATATAATTATATATGATTGTTTCAAAATTCCTAGTTAATTGGATTCTAGTTTGTAAATTTGCCCATACCTATTTTTCAATGACAACACAACAACTTATTAACCAAATCAAAATCAAGAAATCCTTCCTTTGCGTGGGATTGGATGTTGATTTGAATAAAATTCCGAAACATTTATTCGCATTCGAAGATCCGATTTTCGAATTCAATAAAGCGATAATTGATGCCACGCACGATTTGGCAGTTTCCTATAAACCGAATACTGCTTTTTATGAAGCCTATGGGATAAAAGGGTGGATTTCATTGCAAAAAACTATTAATTACATCAACGAAAATTATCCGGAAATCTTCACGATTGCAGATGCCAAGCGAGGGGATATTGGCAATACTTCGTCAATGTATGCCAAAGCTTTCTTTGAGGATTTAAATTTTGACAGCGTTACCGTTGCTCCATATATGGGGAAAGATTCGGTGGAACCGTTCTTGGCTTTTCAAAATAAACATACAATTCTACTGGCTTTAACATCGAATGAAGGCGCTTTTGATTTTCAGACTTTGAATGTGGAAGGAACCTCAGGCGAAGCTGAACGAAGCGGAGCAAAAGAATTGTACAAACAGGTTTTAGAAACTTCTAAAACGTGGAAAAATTCTGGAAATTTGATGTATGTAATAGGTGCTACAAAAGCCGAATATTTAACCGAAATACGTAAAATTATTCCCGACAGTTTCTTGTTAGTTCCCGGCGTTGGGGCACAAGGTGGAAGCCTTTCGGAAGTTTGCAAATACGGAATGAATGCTAATGTAGGATTGCTAATTAATTCCTCAAGAGCAATTATTTATGCATCCAGTGGAAATGATTTTGCCGAAAAGGCTAGGGAAGAAGCTTTGAAAATGCAGCAAGAAATGAGAAAAATTTTGTTTCAGGTTTAAAGTTTCAAGTTCCGTTACCTGAAACCTGAAACCTTAAACTTGAAACAAACGAATGATAAACTACACGACATACAAAAACGAAAATAGCGATCAGTGGGTGACTTTTGTTCACGGGGCTGGCGGAAGTTCGTCTATATGGTTCAAGCAGATTCGGGATTTCAAGAGTCAGTATAACATTTTGTTGCTGGATTTGCGAGGTCACGGAAATTCTAATGCACAGATCAAAAAAGCTTTTAAACAAAAATATACTTTTGAATCTATTTCTAACGATGTTCTGGAAGTCATTGATTATCTCAAAATAGAAAAATCGCATTTTGTAGGTATTTCACTTGGCACGATATTGATTCGTCAATTGGCCGAAACGCATCCAGAACGGGTGCAAAGCATGATTCTTGGTGGTGCTATATTAAAAATGAACTTTCGGTCACAATTACTGATGAAATTAGGAAATACTTTCAAATATGTGTTGCCTTATCTGGTATTGTACAAGTTTTTTGCTTTTGTAATTATGCCTAAAAAAAGTCACAAGCAATCGCGATTGCTTTTCATTAACGAAGCTAAAAAGTTGTACCAAAAAGAATTTATAAAATGGTTCAAACTCACGGCCGAAATTAATCCATTGCTGAAATGGTTTCGACAAGTAGAATTAAATATCCCAACACTTTACATCATGGGAGAAGAGGATTACATGTTTTTGCCTTCCGTGCGTTTAGTAGTCGAAAAGCATTATAAATCATCCCAGTTATTTGTAATTGAGCAATGTGGTCACGTGGTTAACGTTGAGCAACCTGTAGTTTTTAATAATGAAGCCCTCCGCTTTATTGGTTTAGCCCAATAAAAAAAAATTGTCCCGCAAATTTTACGGGACAACTTTTTAACTAACCAAAAACCAAAATAATAAATAACCAGTTTATTACCCTGCAAAGATCATATACTTTTGAACATAATGCTGTTAATAATATGTTATTAGTTTGTTGGAAGTTCGTTAATTTTTATAGGGTAAATGCTAAATTAGTGCTTAAAATGACGATATTCTCTCATTTTTTCAATTAATTGTGAGTTGAGCTGTAAATTCAGATTTAGGGAAACCACACTTTGCGCGACAGTAAAACCAAAATAAAAAAGAACCAGTTTATTAAGCAGCAAAAGATCATGCACTTTCTGAATCTCTTAATTGGATTCAAAAAAAAATGTTCCGCAATTTGCGGAACAATTCTTTTACTAACCAAAACCAAAATAATAAATAACCAGTTTATTACTTGGCAAAGATCAGGTACTTTTAGCATTTTTGCTGTTAAGGATATGTTATTAGTTTGTTGTAGTTCCGTTAAGTTTTATGAAAACACAACCGTTTTGTTGTTATACACCATTGTTTTGCGTTCGGCGTGCAGTTTTATGGCTCTTGCCAAAACGATTCGTTCTAAATCTCGTCCTATCATAATAAAATCATCGATAGAATTTATATGAGAAACGCGGGTAGTATCTTGTTCAATAATCGGTCCTTCATCCAGTTCCTGTGTAACATAATGGCTTGTGGCTCCAATGATTTTCACTCCTCTTTTAAACGCCGAATGATAAGGTTTTGCCCCAGGAAAAGCGGGTAAAAACGAGTGATGGATATTGATGATTTTATTTTCGTAAAGGGTGACCAAATTAGGTGTGATAATTTGCATATAACGCGCCAAAACGATAAAATCTATTTCGTGTTTTTGCAATAATTCGATTTGTTGTTTTTCGCCTTCTGCCTTATTTTCTTTAGTAAATGGAATATAATAAAACGGAATGTCAAAACGACTTGCAACCGATCTTAAGTCCTCGTGATTGCTAATAATTAAAGGGATTTCAATATTGAATTCTCCAGCACTGTAGCGACCCAAGATGTCAAACAAGCAATGGTCATATTTCGATACAAAGAGAGCCATTTTGGGTTTTATATCTTTAGGAAAAAATCCCCAAGACATTTTAAAATCGGTTGCGATAGATTGCTCAAAAACATGTTTTATAGCCGTCAGATTACTGTTTTTGTTGGTCAGTTCACATTCCAAACGCATAAAAAATACATTTTGTTCTACGTCCACATGTTGGTCAATATAAATGATATTTCCTTCCACTCTTACTATAAAATCAGTCACTGCGGCAATAATTCCTTTTTGGTCTTCACAATGAATTAGGATAATAATTTTTTGCATAATATTAATGTGCTTGCAATAGTTTTGCTGGCTGATTTTTTTAATTTGGAATTGAATATTTGAAAAGTATAAATTATTATTTGTCCTGCATGGCAAAAACTTGTTTTAGCAAAAGGGAAGTTCGCGCACTCAAATTGGTTCTAATATTTTTTTCTTCGACACCAATCATTTTAAATACGCCTGCCATCGCTTGATTGGTCACATAATCAGTCAAATCGGGATTCACTTTTTGTACAAATGGAATCATATTGTATTTATTGATGATATTCGACCAAACCTTGTCAGCTCCGACTTTAGTGAACGAATTTTTGATTACAGGATTGAATTTTCCGTATAAAGCAGTCGAAGTGCTATTTTGTAAATACATGGTTGCTGAATTTTCATTTCCCATCAAAATAGTTTTGGCGTCATAAAAAGACATATTCACAACTGCGTCAACAAATATAGGAGTTGCTTCTTTTACAGCATCTTCTGCCGCACGATTAAGCACTTTTAATCCTTCATCGGCCAAAGAACTAAGCCCCATTTTTCGTAAACCCGAATCTACTTTTCTCAATTCGTCTGGAAGTAATATTTTAACGGCTTCATTTCTGAAAAAACCATCTGTCGCGGTCAATTTTGTTACTTGTTTTGAAATGCCATTGTTCAAAGCTTCTTTCAGTCCACCCGAAATATCGATGCCAAAACCTTGTGTTTGCGGAAGTTGATTCATTACCTGTTGCATTTCAGCACAACTAGAAAGGGAGAACATCAATGCTACTATAATTACTTTTTTCATTTTAAATTTTTTTTGAGTTAGTCCGGTGTATTTGATAGAGCACCGGGTCAAAAATACTACTTTCAATAACAATACCATAATTTTATTGTCGCGCATAAAATGCTAAATAAATGAAATTAGAATTGATTTCTTTTTTCTAATAAATAAATCGGATGGTTATTGATTCTTAAAAATAATTGTAAATTGCAGTATTAAAATTATCATATTCACAAAAAATGGAAATCGTTAAACCTTATATTCCTGTTAACAAAGTTCGAATTGTAACCGCTGCATCCCTTTTTGATGGTCACGATGCTGCTATTAATATAATGAGAAGAATTATTCAATCCACCGGAGTCGAGGTTATTCATTTAGGTCACGATCGAAGCGTTGAGGAAGTTGTAAATACTGCTATTCAGGAAGATGCCAATGCTATTGCCCTGACTTCTTACCAAGGCGGTCACAATGAGTATTTCAAATACATGCGGGATTTACTTTGCGAAAAAGGAGCTGGACATATTAAAATTTTTGGTGGTGGAGGTGGTGTCATTCTTCCCTCAGAAATTGCCGATTTGCAAGCCTACGGAATTACCAGAATTTATTCGCCAGACGATGGTCGGGCGATGGGATTGCAGGGAATGATCAATGATTTGGTACAACAATCCGATTTTCCTATTGGTAATAAACTAAATGATGAAATCGATCATTTGGAAGATAAAAATCCAAAGGCAATAGCCCGAATTATTTCTTCGGCGGAGAATTTTCCTGAAATTGCGGCTGCCACTTTGGATAAAATCCATAAAATAAATACTGATTGCAAAACTCCTGTTCTTGGAATTACAGGAACTGGCGGTGCAGGAAAATCCTCTTTAGTTGATGAATTGGTGCGACGTTTTTTAATTGATTTCCCAACAAAAACCATCGGAATTATTTCAGTTGATCCCTCCAAACGCAAAACGGGTGGAGCTTTGCTTGGTGATAGAATTCGGATGAATGCCATCAATAATCCTAGAGTTTATATGCGTTCTTTGGCAACTCGACAATCTAATTTGGCTTTGTCGAAATATGTTGCCGAAGCGATTCAGGTCATTAAAGCTGCCAAATATGACATTATAATTCTGGAAACTTCTGGAATCGGACAATCCGATACAGAGATTACTGAGCATTCTGATGTTTCTCTTTATGTGATGACTCCTGAATTTGGTGCGGCAACTCAATTGGAAAAAATTGATATGCTTGATTTTGCTGATTTGGTAGCAATCAATAAATTCGACAAACGGGGTTCTTTGGATGCTTTGCGGGATGTAAAAAAACAATACCAAAGAAATCATAATCTTTGGGAAAAGGATTTAGATTCATTGCCGATTTTTGGAACAATTGCTTCTCAATTCAACGATCCGGGAATGAATACTTTGTACAAAGCAGTTTTGGATAAAATTCAAGAAAAAACTAATTCCGATTTAAAATCAACTTTTGAAATTTCGCACGAAATGAGCGAAAAAATCTTCGTAATTCCGCCACATCGAACCCGATATTTATCTGAAATAGCCGAAAATAATCGAAAATATGATACGGTTGCTTTGACTCAAGTAGAAGTTGCTCAGAAATTATATGGAATTTACAAAACCATAGAATCGGTTTCTAATAAGAAACTTTCAGTTACTAAATCGGGTATCGACGACTCTTTTGTCATTCTGACGAAGGAAGAATCTCATCTTTTTTTGCAATTACTACTTAAAGAATTCGACAAGGTAAAAATGGATTTGGATCCTTACAATTGGGAAATCATTTTGACCTGGAATAAAAAAATCCAACAATACAAAGAGCAGTTTTACACCTTTAAAGTTCGAAATAAAGAAATCAAAATAGAAACGCATACTGAATCGCTTTCGCATACCCAAATTCCGAAAATTGCTTTGCCAAAGTACCAAGCTTGGGGTGATATTTTGCGTTGGAATTTACAGGAAAACGTACCGGGAGAATTCCCTTTTACCGCTGGATTGTATCCTTTTAAAAGGGAAGGTGAAGATCCATCTCGGATGTTTGCTGGCGAAGGTGGTCCCGAGCGAACCAACAAACGGTTCCATTATGTGAGTGCAGGCTTGCCTGCCAAACGACTTTCAACAGCATTCGACAGCGTGACTTTATACGGAAATGATCCTCATATTCGCCCAGATATTTATGGAAAAATTGGGAATGCTGGAGTTTCTATTTGTTGTTTGGACGATGCTAAAAAACTGTATTCTGGTTTCGATTTAGTCGATGCTATGACTTCGGTGAGTATGACCATTAATGGGCCTGCGCCAATGATGTTGGGCTTTTTTATGAATGCCGCCATTGATCAACGTTGCGAAATTTACATCAAAGCGAATCATCTTGAAGAAAAAGTTGAAGAAAAAATTAAAGCCATTTATAAAAACAAAGGAACGGAACGTCCGCAGTATCAAGGCGTTTTGCCGGAAGGAAACGACGGTTTGGGATTACTACTTTTGGGCGTGACTGGAGACCAAGTTTTGCCATTGGAAATTTATAATGAAATAAAGGCCAAAACACTTTCTAAAGTTCGAGGAACCGTGCAAGCGGATATTTTGAAAGAAGATCAAGCTCAAAATACTTGTATTTTCTCGACAGAATTTGCTTTGCGTTTGATGGGTGATGTTCAGGAATATTTCATTGCAAAAAAGGTGCAAAACTTTTATTCGGTTTCTATTTCTGGGTATCATATCGCCGAAGCTGGTGCTAATCCAATTTCACAGTTGGCTTTCACGCTTTCTAATGGTTTTACTTATGTAGAATATTATTTGAGTCGTGGGATGAAAATCAATGATTTTGGGCCTAATTTATCGTTCTTTTTCTCCAACGGAATTGATCCCGAGTATGCCGTAATTGGTCGAGTGGCGCGAAAAATTTGGGCGAAAGCTATGAAGAATAAATATGGTGCCGATGAACGAGCGCAAATGTTGAAATACCATATTCAGACTTCGGGTCGTTCGCTTCACGCACAAGAAATTGATTTTAATGATATTAGAACTACTTTGCAAGCTTTGTATGCCATTTATGACAACTGTAATTCCTTGCATACCAATGCGTATGATGAGGCAATTACAACACCAACAGAAGAATCCGTTCGTCGAGCGATGGCCATTCAGTTGATTATTAATAAAGAATTAGGATTGACTAAAAACGAAAATCCAATTCAAGGTTCATTCATTATCGAAGAATTGACCGATTTGGTAGAAGAAGCAGTTTTGCTAGAATTTGACCGAATTACCGAGCGTGGCGGAGTTTTGGGAGCTATGGAAACGATGTACCAAAGAAGTAAAATACAAGAAGAGAGTTTGTATTACGAAACTTTGAAACATACAGGCGAATTTCCGATTATTGGTGTGAATACGTTCTTGAGTTCTAAAGGTTCTCCAACGATTATTCCAGCCGAAGTGATTCGTGCTACTGATGAAGAAAAGAAATATCAAATTACCATGTTAGCGAACTTACATCAATCCAATCCCGATAAAGTAAGCGAGCAGTTGAATAGTTTACAGCAAGTTGCCGTAAAAAACGAAAACTTGTTTGAATATTTAATGGAAGCGACCAAAATTTGTTCCTTAGGGCAAATTACCGCTGCTTTGTTTGAAGTTGGTGGGCAATATCGAAGAAATATGTAAGCGATACTAGTTCTATCATTACCGTTTTTGTTTAAGTGAGGCTTCGACTGCGCTCAGCTTGACAAAAGGTTTGTCATTTTCTATTGCTTTTTTTAGAATAAAAATTAAATATTGAAAGGTCTGTTCTGATTGATTTTGTTAAACCAAGATTTTATCTAATTTCAAATATCCAATATGCAAAGGATCTGCTTCGAAAAAGGATGTGACTTTTGTGATTTTCAAGGAATAATTTTCTTTATAATGTTCAGATAAAATATCGGCGACATTATAAATATCATCTACATCGATTCCGTATTTGTCGTCAATATGAGACGTGGCTCCTTTGAAACCGCAGTGTTTGTAGAAGGTAGTTGCTTTGGCGTTTTTGGAAGCACTGTTTAAATTTTCGGCAATGGTGAGGATTTTATAATGGTATTCTTCAAATTCATTTTCTTTGTAACCACCAAGATTGATGAAAAATAAAGTGTTGGAGACTGGTTCTGTTACTGCTTTTTTGGTAACGATTTCGATAGAATAATTATCCACAATAGTCACTTCGCGCCAAGTATCAATGTGAATTTGTCCTTTGGCTTCGGGCCAAAAAGCTTTCATTTGTGGAATTAATTCTTTGAGCGATTTGCCAATTCCAAAAAAAATATCGTGTTGTTCTGTATATCTGCCTTCGGGTGTGCAGCCTAGCATTATCATATATAATTTAAGTTTGTCTTTCATTTGTTGCTGATTATTGGTTTTTTATTGGACATCAGTAATTTTTAAATGTCTTTTGCAGTGCTCACAGCCTAATTTTGCTAGGCTCATTTCCTGGTTACAAATATAATTTAAATTATTTTTACTAAATTTACCAAAAAAAACTATTTTGGTTTGATTTTTGGGATAGCCAATTTGAACAAATAAAATATTAAATGATGAAAAAAATAATAACACTTTTAGCGGTTGTCGGATTGTTTAGTTTGCAAGGATGTACAACGACAGATAATTCGGTTGATAATGACACCATTGGCCTAGCGTATGAAACTACTCAAGTTAGTTTTACGCCTAGTAATAATTATGTGGTAAGATACAATTTTCCAACGAACTTATTCTCATCCGATATGGTATTGGTCTATCGTTTAGCGGGAACTGCCAATGGGAATGATTTGTGGGAGTTTTTGCCAGAAACTTATTATTTTGACAACGGTTCAAGAGATTACTCTTATAATTTTAATTTTACTAAAACTTATGTGGATATTTATTTAAACGGAAATGATTTAGTTTCTGTGCCTTCCGCTGATAGATTGAATCAAATTTTTAGAATTGTAGTGGTTCCGGCAAGTTTTGCTACTTCGGTAAACACCAGTAATTATGGAGCAGTTATGGCGGCTTTAAAAGTAAATGAGAGTCAAATTCAAAAGATTAATTTCTAAGAAAAATTGAATTCTATAAAAAAAGGAAATCGCGAGGTTTCCTTTTTTTTGTCCTTATTTATAAAGTGGGTTAATGTTTTTTGGGATGTTCTTCTTTATTCATTTTCAAAGAAACGATAATTCCTATGAGGAGTGAAATTGCAATGAAAGCCAATGAAGCCCATTCGGGTACTTCGAAGAAATCGTGTAGCAACATTTTTAGACCTACAAAAGTCAAGATGGCAATCAAACTGTATTCTAAATAGCTGAATCTTTCTATCATATTGGCCAAGAAGAAATACATGGAACGCAAACCTAGGATGGCAAAAATATTGGAACTGAATACTAAAAAAGGATCCGATGTAATGGCTAAAATCGCAGGAACACTATCCATTGCAAAAACGACATCCATCACTTCGATAACAATTAATGCCACAAACAATGGCGTTGCCGCGGTAATATGTCTTTTTTTGACAAAGAAATGTTCTCCATCAATGTGACTTGTAACAGGAATTATTTTTCGCAATGCTTTATAGACAAACGATTTTTTAGGTTCAAATTTTTCGTCTTCACTGGTAAACAACATTTTCATTGCGGTAAAAATCAAGAAAACTCCAAAAACATAGGCCGTCCAAGTGAATTTATTGATCAGTAAGACGCCAAAAAAGATCATTAATCCCCGAAATACAATAGCACCCATTATTCCCCAAAACAAAACGCGATGTTGGTATTTATGAGGAATTCTGAAAGCTGAAAAAATAATGGCAATGACAAATATATTATCGACACTCAACGATAATTCGATTAGATATCCCGTAATGTATTTTATGGAAGCGGCAGCTGGCTTTAGTCCGTCGGGATTCGAAACGTAATTATTGGAGTATAACCAATAAATAACACCTGAAAACAAAAAGGACATCATAACCCATATTGCTGTCCATTTGCTAGCTTCTTTTGTGCTAATGATGTGAGGAGTTTTATTGAAAACGCCTAAGTCGAGCGCAAGAAAAAGTAAAATAGCGGCCAAAAAGGAAATCCAGACAATCATATCTAATCGATTAGAGAATTAAAAATTAAGAATTGATATGGTATTAGGGGCAAAGATACTTCTTGAAGTTGATATAAAGCGGGTATTACTTATTTTAAAGCATAAAAAAAGTGCCATCATTGCTGAAAGCACTTTCTATGACTATCTTTTAAGAACTACAAAGCGGATTTTACAGTTTTGATAATTCTTGCAGCAATTTTGTATGGATCACCATTAGAAGCTGGTCTTCTGTCTTCTAAATATCCTTTCCAACCATGTTGAACCGTATACAATGGGATTCGGATTGAAGCTCCTCTATCAGAAACTCCATAAGAGAAATCGTGGATAGAAGCTGTTTCGTGTTTTCCAGTCAAACGTTGCTCGTTATAAGCTCCGTAAACGGCAATGTGTTCTTCGACCACGGGGCGGAAAGCTTCACAAATTTTGTCATAAATTGCTTTATCTCCACAAGTTCTTAGCACTTCGTTAGAGAAATTGGCGTGCATACCTGAACCATTCCAATCGGTATCGCCTAATGGTTTTGGGTGGTATTCAATATAGTAACCATATTTTTCGGTCAAACGGTCTAATAAATATCTAGCAACCCAGATTTCGTCTCCTGCTTTTTTAGCACCTTTAGAGAATAATTGAAATTCCCATTGGCCGCAAGCTACTTCTTGATTAATTCCTTCAAAGTTAAGTCCGGCTGCAATACACAAATCAGCATGTTCCTCCACAAGTTTTCTTCCGTGTGTGTTTTTACCACCTACAGAACAATAGTACATCCCTTGTGGTGCAGGGTAACCACCTACCGGAAATCCTAAAGGCAATAAGGTTTTAGTATCCATTATGAAATATTCTTGTTCAAAACCAAACCAGAAATCGCCATCATCATCTATAGTAGATCTTCCGTTAGAAGGGTGTGGTTTACCATCTGCATACATTACCTCTGTCATTACCAAGTATCCATTGATACGAGTAGGGTCAGGATAAATAGCAACAGGCATTAATGAACAGTCCGAAGAACCGCCTTCTGCTTGTTTAGTGGAAGAACCGTCAAAAGACCAATTGCCAATTTCTGCCAAGGTTCCTTTGAAATTGTCGTGCTCTTCTACTTTAGTTTTACTTCTAAGATTTTGAGTTGGTTCGTATCCATCTAACCAAATGTACTCTAGTTTAATTTTAGCCATAATAAATAAATTAATTTAATGATTTTTTAATATAATGCAAATATAATTTAAAAGTTTTCAGGGCTAAAATAATAGGGTATAAAATAATTTAGATACTGTTATTTTTATGAATACCCTATTTTAATTAGGGTTATATTATAAATATAAAATTTTTTATATGCAAAAATTAAT
>JAAFGY010000004.1 GCA_010365135.1 Flavobacterium sp. | reverse complement strand
CTGAAATCTGAAATCTGAAATCTGAAATCTGAAATCTGAAATCTGAAATCTGAAATCTGAAATCTGAAATCTGAAATTAATTTGCTACTTCGCTGATAAATTTAATTCTCATTAAACGCAATTCGTCAATATCATAATCACCATCAAATTCTTTGAGTGCTTCTTCAATATTATCTGTATGCGATTCCATAAAATAGTCGTGAATTTCTTCTTGCTGATCATCGTCTAGCATTTCATCAATCCAATATTTGATGTTCAGCTTGGTTCCAGAATTTACAATTTGTTCCATTTCTGCAATCAAAGCATCCATTGTCAAGCCTTTGGCGGAAGCAATATCATTGAGAGGCAATTTTCTATCGATGTTTTGGATAATGTATAATTTATTGATAGAATTGGCTCCTGTAGATTTCACAACCAAATCATCAGGACGAATAATTTCATTTTCTTCTACATAATGGCTGATTAATTCAATAAATTCTTTACCATATTTCTTTGCTTTTCCTTCTCCAACACCGTGCGTATTGATTAACTCATCGATCGTAATTGGGTATTTCAAGGCCATATCTTCTAGCGACGGATCCTGGAAAACTACAAAAGGAGGAACGCCCAATCGCTTGGCGGTTTTTTTGCGTAAATCACGCAACATAACCATTAAAACTTCATCGGCAACTCCGCTGGATTTTGCGGCTGTTACAATAGCTTCGTCTTCAATTTCGTTGTATTCGTGATCTTCTGACATCATAAATGAAGAGGGTTTTTTGATAAAATCCAATCCTTTTTTGGTGATTTTTACCACCCCATACGTTTCAATATCTTTCGATAATAATCCGTCAACTAATACTTGTCGCAACAAAGCCATCCAATATTTTTCGTCGTGATCCGAACCAGAACCAAAAAAGGTTTGGCTATCCGTTCTATGCGCTTTTATAACGGCATTTACTCGACCAATCAGGGTAAAAACAACTTCCTTTGATTTATAGATATGTTTGGTATCGCGAACTACTTCGAGCAATTTAACAACCTGATCTTTAGCTTCGATTTTCATTTTTGGATTGCGAACATTATCATCCATATCGCCGCCATCACCTGTTTCGTTATCGAATTCTTCACCAAAATAATGCAAAAGAAATTTTCTTCTTGACATCGAAGTTTCAGCATAAGCCACCACTTCCTGCAATAATGCGAAGCCAATTTCTTGTTCGGCAACTGGTTTCCCGGATAAGAATTTTTCGAGTTTTTCTACATCTTTGTACGAATAATAAGCCATACAATGTCCTTCGCCTCCGTCACGACCGGCACGACCCGTTTCTTGGTAATAACTTTCCAAAGATTTTGGAATATCGTGGTGAATTACAAAACGCACATCGGGTTTGTCAATCCCCATTCCGAAAGCGATGGTGGCAACGACTACATCGACATCTTCCATAAGAAACATATCCTGATGTTTAGCACGTGTTTTTGCATCTAAACCAGCGTGGTAGGGCACAGCACTAATTCCATTTACTTGTAAAACTTCGGCAATTGCTTCTACTTTTTTACGGCTCAAGCAATAAATAATGCCCGATTTTCCTTTATGAAGTTTGATAAATCGAATAATGTCCGATTCAATATTTTTGGTTTTGGTACGAACTTCGTAATATAAATTAGGACGATTAAAGGAAGCCTTATAGGTTGTTGCATCGACCATATCCAAGTTTTTCAGGATGTCTTCCTGAACTTTTGGAGTGGCTGTAGCTGTTAGTCCTATAATGGGAACACTGCCTAATTGCTTGATAATATGCTTAAGATTTCGATATTCCGGTCTAAAATCATGACCCCATTCTGAGATACAATGCGCTTCGTCAATAGCCACAAACGAAATGGGTACAGTTTGAAGAAAATTTATATATTCTTCCTTGGTCAAAGACTCAGGAGCAACATATAGCAGTTTGGTCAAGCCAGAAGAAATATCTTTTTTAACTTGAGCAATTTCAGTTTTGGTAAGAGATGAGTTTAAAACGTGGGCAATGCCATTTTCAGAAGATAAGCTTCTAATGGCATCGACTTGATTTTTCATCAAGGCAATTAAAGGAGACACAACAATGGCCGTTCCTTCTTGGACTAAAGCTGGCAACTGATAACAAAGCGACTTGCCGCCACCTGTAGGCATAATCACAAAAGTGTTTTCCTTATTAAGAATACTTTTTATAACTTGTTCTTGTAAACCTTTGAATTGGTTGAAGCCAAAATACTTCTTTAATTCTTTGTGGATGTCAATTTCGTATGAATTCATTCTTTATTAATGGTATTTTATCTAAATTTGCGACACATAAAGATACTACTTTCTTTTACACATACAAATTTTATAATAATTCTATTTTGGACACCAAAGAAAATATATTGATTTTAGCCAAAAAAACCATTCTTTCTGAGAGTGAATCTATAGCAAAACTAATTGATTTCATTGATATTAACTTCGCCGAAGCTACTCAAATCTTATTTAAATCTAAAGGAAGATTAATTGTGACCGGGATTGGAAAAAGTGCTATTATCGCTCAAAAAATGGTTGCTACTTTCAATTCAACAGGAACTCCATCACTATTTTTGCATGCTTCTGAAGCAATTCATGGGGATTTAGGCATGGTGCAACCCGAGGACATTGTAATTTGTCTTTCTAAAAGTGGAAACAGTCCAGAAATAAAAATCTTAATTCCTATATTGAAACGCTTTGGTAATAAACTGATTGCTATTACCGGAAATATAACTTCTTTTTTGGCAAAAGAATCGAATTATGTTTTAAATACAACCGTTGATGCTGAATCTTGCCCACTTAATCTAGCACCCACAAATAGCACCACTGCACAGCTCGTAATGGGTGATGCGCTTGCCATATGTTTGATGAATTTACGCAATTTCTCTGACGAAGATTTTGCAAAATACCATCCTGGTGGTTCTCTAGGCAAAAAATTATTGCTTCGCGTGAGGGATATGCTAGATGCCTCCCATAAACCAAGTGTTACACCCGATTCAAGTATTAAAGAGGTAATTATTGAAATTTCCGCAAAACGTCTTGGCGTTACTGCAGTAATTGAAAATGAAAAAGTCGTAGGAATTATTACTGACGGTGACATTCGAAGAATGCTAAACGAAAATGATACTTTTATCTATTTGACTGCCAAAGATATTATGACAAAAAAACCAAAAATGATCCAATCAACTACTATGGTTGCGGAAGCATTAAATATTCTTGAAGATTTTTCCATCACCCAATTAGTGGTTGTTGACGATGGAGAATACAAAGGAGTAATTCATTTGCATGACATTTTAAAAGAAGGAATTGTGTAATGGAGAAAAAGCAACTTAAAGAAATGTCGTTTTTAGATCATCTTGAGGAATTAAGATGGTTGTTAGTTCGAAGTTCAGCCGCGGTGATACTAATGGCTTTTCTTACTTATTTTATAAGTGATTACTTGTTTGATGTCATCATTTTTGGACCAACAAGGCCTTCCTTTTTTACCTATCGTGTATTTTGTGATTTATCGCACCAATTAAACTTTGGCGAAAGTATTTGCATCGAAGAATTACCTTTTATTATTCAAAATACCGAAATGGAAGGACAAGTAAATATGTTTGTTTGGATGTGTATTTTGGCTGGTTTTATTTTGGCTTTTCCTTATATATTATTGCAAATTTGGAATTTTATCAGCCCGGCTTTGTATGAAAAAGAAAGAAAAAATGCCAAAGTATTTATCTTTATTTCTTCAATTCTTTTCTTTTTAGGCGTACTTTTTGGCTATTATATAGTCATTCCAATGTCGGTCAATTTTGTGGCAACCTTTACTGTGAGTGACATGGTTAAAAACCAATTTACTTTGGATTCTTATATTGGAATGTTTAAAACCTCCATTTTAGCAGGAGGAATCTTTTTTGAATTACCCATAATTATGTATTTCTTGACAAAACTAGGATTAGTAACTCCCGATTTTTTGCGAAAATACCGAAGATATGCCATCGTAATTGTACTAATTGTTGCCGCTATCGTTACGCCGCCAGATGTGGTGAGCCAAACGATTGTTGCCATTCCGATGCTGATTATTTTTGAATTAAGCGTGATTATCTCTTCCATTGTCTATAAAAGAAAAATAAAAAATGAGCAAATTAGCGAAAGAATTCAATGATTATCGTTCCAAAATGAACGAAAAATTATTGGCAGATAATAATAAAATTGTAAAGCGAATTTTCAATCTCGATACCAATGCGTATGCATCGGGAGCGCTTGATGTAAAAACCAAAGAATTGCTGGGTTTAGTGGCCTCGACAGTTTTAAGATGCGACGATTGTGTAAAATATCATTTAGAAAATTGCCATAAAGAAGGCATTTCAAAAGAAGAAATGATGGAAGCGATGGGAATTGCAACGCTTGTAGGCGGAACTATTGTCATTCCTCATTTGCGAAGAGCTTATGAATTTTGGGAAGAGTTGGAAGAAAGTCAGCAGTAATCAGTTTGCAGCTTGCAGTTTCCAAAATTGAAGTTCAATAGAAAAATCAAGACAATGATTTTTTATTAATTTGAAAAATAAATTCCAGCAGAGATGCTGAAACAAATCCAGCATAAAATGAAGTTAAGAGCCGAACATTTAGTTAAAACATATAAAGGACGAAGCGTTGTTAAAGGCATTTCGGTAGAGGTAAACCAAGGCGAAATTGTAGGACTTTTGGGTCCCAATGGTGCTGGAAAAACCACTTCTTTTTATATGATTGTAGGATTGGTAAAACCCAATATGGGCAATATTTACCTGGATGATTTGGATATTACGCATTTTCCAATGTACAAAAGAGCCCAACAAGGCATTGGATATTTAGCTCAGGAAGCTTCAGTTTTTAGAAAACTAAGTGTGGAAGATAATATTTTGAGTGTGTTGCAACTCACCAAACATTCAAAGGCAGAACAAGAGGCAAAAATGGAAAGTTTAATAGAGGAATTTGGTTTGGGACACATTCGTACCAACCGTGGTGATTTACTTTCAGGTGGAGAACGTCGTCGTACGGAAATTGCTCGTTGTTTAGCCACCGACCCCAAATTTATTCTACTAGATGAACCCTTTGCAGGTGTTGACCCTGTTGCTGTCGAAGACATTCAGCGAATTGTAGCCCAACTAAAAAATAAAAATATTGGAATTCTGATTACGGATCACAACGTTCAGGAAACTTTGGCGATTACAGACAAAACCTATCTGATGTTTGAAGGTGGAATTTTGAAAGAAGGAATTCCCGAAGAATTAGTCGAAGATGAAATGGTGCGTCGAGTATATTTAGGTCAGAATTTTGAGTTGAGAAAGAAGAAATTGGAGTTTTAGAAGAGCGAGAAGTTAGAAGTTAGTGAATAACGAAAACGCTATGAGAAATCAAGATGTTTTCGTTTTTTTTAGATAGATTTTTATCATTCTCAATCCGAATGCGAAATCTAAAATCTGTATTCTGAAATCTGCATTCTAAAATCTGCCTTCTGAAATCTGCCTTCTGAAATCTAAAATTACTCCACAGTAATAAATCGCAACTGTTCTGCATCGCCATTAAAAATATTGACATCTACATTGCCTTTTATCCCTGACAAAGAGGCTTTTTCGGTGAATTGCCAAAAAAGCCAATCCTCGTCTATTTTTTCTCGATAAAAATTATAATTGGCGATCCAAAAAAGATAACCTGAGAAATCCTCTTTCAAAAAATCATCATAATATTTCTCACTGGTATAAATTATGGGCTTGACTTTATAATGGGCTTCCACTGCTTTTAACCAACGCTTCAAACCTATTTTTAAACTGTCTAAAGATTGATCTTTTGGGAGTTTTTCAATGTCTAAAACGGGAGGTAAATCGCCTTTGTGAAGCTGAACTGTTTTAATAAAAAGCTTTGCTTGTGCCAATGAATTTTCATTGGGACGATAATAATGATAGGCGCCACGAATCATTTTATTATTTTTGGCACCAAGCCAATTATTTTCGAATTGCCCGTCTTCACAATCGTTTCCTGCGGTGGCACGAATAAAAACAAACGCAAGCGGATACTCATTTTCAATATTTTCGACCAAAGTCCAGTCAATTTTCCCTTGAAATTCTGAAACATCGATTCCAACGGCTTTTCCTAGATGATTTTTTAAAACTTGGTAATTTCGAACATCCGAAATACGCTTGGCTTCAGCTTGTTCGTACTTTAATTTATAGGATTTAAAACCAAGATAATACAGCAAACCATTTCGATAATGATAACCGAAAGCGATAAAAACTACCACAAAAAATCCAATTATCGAAAAACGCAACAGTTTGCCAGAGAAAAAAGTAACTTTCTTTCGAGGTTTACGTCTGATACTGGTTTTGCTTCTGACTGTTTTCCGTTTCATTGAACAAACCTACTTTTTCAAGAATTTGTTATTAATAACCGACAACAAAATATATGTAATGATGACCAACGGAACGGCCAAATATTGAAAGAAAATCAACAATAAAACACACAAAATCAGGAACACGATTTGAAGTGCATTTTTCTTAAGAGTAAAATCTTTTATTTTTAAGGAAAATAAAGGGATTTCGGCGTTCAATATATAAGCGCTGAATAACGTAATAGCAAGCAAAATCCATTGATTAGACAGGATTTCGAGAGTAATTAACGAATCGGAATAGTGGAGAACCAAAGGCAGACTCATTATAAAAAGCGTATTGGCAGGAGTGGGTAAACCAATAAAGGAATCCGTTTGACGGGTATCAATATTGAAATTCGCCAATCGATAACAAGAACCCAAAGTGATGATGAATCCTAAATAAGGCAAAAACAGATTGGCAGAGGCAGGATCTTGACCTTGTTTTAGCAACCAAAACATCACAAAACCTGGAACGACTCCACTAGTAACCATATCGGCAAGCGAATCCAATTGTAAACCCAATGGACCAGCCACTTTGAATAATCGAGCGAAAAATCCATCGAAAAAATCTAGAAAAATTCCAAGACTCACAAAAAAGAAAGCCACTTCAAAATTCAATTCTGATACAAAAACCAGAGCAATACAACCACAAAAAAGATTCAGCAACGTAATGCTATTTGGGATGTGTTTTTTAATTTGCATTGTTATAAAAATTAGATTATCAAAGTTCACAAATTTAATATAATAAGTCAATGAGAAGTGCGTTTTTTAATAGAGTTTTTTCATAACACGTTCTTGGGTCGATTTTATTTATCCAAAGGAAGGAATTAGCTCGGTAAAAAATTATATTTTTGGAAAAAATTAAACAACACCTCGATTTGAAAAACAATCAATGCTAAAAAAAAGTATATTTCTCCTCCTTTTGCTTTGCGCCAGTTCATATGCACAAACCGTAAGAAAATATTCGAACGAGTTTATGAACATTGGTGTCGATGCTGCTGCATTGGGAATGGCGAATGCAATGACTGCCGCTACCAATGACGTGAATTCTGGCTATTGGAACCCAGCAGGATTGATCCATCTTGAAGATCATCAGTTGTCCTTGATGCATGCCAATTATTTTGCCAATATTGCCCAATACGACTATATTGCTTATGCAAACAACATTGATGACCAAAGTGCTTGGGGAATTTCTTTAATCCGTTTTGGTGTGGATGATATCTTAAATACGACCGAATTAATTGACAGTCAGGGCAATATTGATTACAATCGCATCAGTCTTTTTTCGACTGCCGATTATGGTGTAACTTTTTCTTATGCGCATAAATTGCAAGTTCCCGGATTTCAATACGGTGTAAATGCCAAAGTGATTCATCGAATTATTGGGAAGTTTGCCAGTTCTTGGGGTTTTGGGTTTGATGCGGGATTGCAATTCGAAAGAAATGATTGGCAGTTTGGACTAATGGTACGCGACATTACAACTACTTATAATGTTTGGAGCATTGACGAAGCCGAGTATAAAAAAATTGCCGATGCCATTCCGGGACAAAATCAGGAATTACCTGAAAGCACTGAGATAACGGCTCCAAAAGTACAATTGGGAATGTCCAAAAAATTTATTGTTCGTTATGATTACAGCATTTTGGCTGCAGCCAATATCAATATGCAATTTGCCAAAACAAACGATATTCTCTCGACAGATTTTGTGAGTATCGATCCAGCATTAGGATTTGAATTTGGTTATACCGATTTGGTTTTCTTGCGAGCTGGCGTGGGAAATTTCCAAAACATACAACAAATTGACAATTCAGAAAAAGTAGGTTTTCAACCCAATATTGGTTTAGGATTTAAATACAAGGGTATCCAAATTGATTATGCTTTGACGAATTTAGGCAATCAAAGCGCTGCTTTATATTCGAATATTTTTTCAGTAAAAGTAGATTTGGGCCTTTTTAGAAATTAATTCTTAAACAAATATGAAATCCTTTTCCTTAAAATTAATTGTTCTCTTTTTCTTTCTATTTGCAACGATTAATACTTTTGGACAGAACCTTGTTTTATCAAAAAATGCTCGTGCTAGCGTTATTACTTGCGATACAGGAAACGAATCTTATTCACTTTTTGGCCACACTGCCATTCGAATAACAGATTTAGAAAACAATTTGGATGTCGTTTATAATTATGGTGCTTTTGATTTTAGGACGCCAAATTTTGTCGTGAAATTTGCCAAAGGAGATTTGCAATACTTTGCGGTTGCCAATACTTTTTCGGACTTTATGAGTCAATATACGTATGAGCAAAGAAGCGTTTTCGAACAGGAATTACTGATTCCATTGGATTACAAACAAAAATTATTCGATAATTTGACTACCGTTTTATCCTCAAACGAAAGTTATTATACCTATAAATTTATTGACAAAAACTGCACTTCGATGGTGGTGGACATCCTGAACAAAACATTAGGATCCACAATAATTGCTAAGAATTTGGATACTGACAAAACCTATAGAAGTATTTTATTCCCTTATTTTGACAATTTCTTTTACGAAAAACTAGGAACAAGTATTATTTTTGGAACAAAAGTAGATGAATACAGCAATCACATTTTTTTGCCATTTGAACTGCTCCAAAGTTTACAGCAAACTCACTTTAAAAATCAATTGCTTTGTAAGGAAAGCAAAATCCTGTTAGACTATAAAAAACAAGCACCAAATTCTTGGTGGGATAACGTTTACACTTATCTGATTTTCCTTTCGCTTATTCTTATTTTAAACAAAAAATTTATCGATACTTTTTATCTTATACTAATGGGATTTTTGGGAATCTTCTTTTGTTCGGTAGGATTTTATTCTTTTCACCAAGAACTGGCAAATAATTACAATGTTTTGTTGTTTAACCCAACTTTGCTCATTTTGCTTTACTTTTTGGTGGTCAACAATAAAAAATGGAGTGTCAACATGGCGGTTTTTAATATCATTTCCATTGGAGTTTATCTAATTGTAATGATAAACAAAGCTCATTTACTAATTGTGCTTCCGCTAATGCTAACTAGCACATTTATATTAGCCAAAATAATCTTCAGGAACAGTAAACGCATTCCTGTAGTTATTTAAATTATTGACCTCTATAAAACAGAACGGTGCTAATGGTTTTGATTGCAATATTCAAATCTAAAAAAATGCTTCGGTGTTTGATGTAGTACAAATCGTATTGAAGTTTTACCAAGCTATCATCCATCGATTCTCCGTAGGAATAATTGACTTGAGCCCAACCCGTAAGTCCTGGTTTTATTACGTGTCGTGTTTCATAAAAAGGCATAATTTCGGCTATTTCTTTTACAAAGAAAGGTCTTTCAGGTCGCGGCCCAATCACGGCCATTTCTCCCTTTAAAATATTGATGAATTGAGGTATTTCATCGATTCTAGTTTTGCGCAAGAATTTTCCAAAAGGAGTAATACGATTATCATTTGGGCTCGAAAAAACGGCACCTTCTTTCTCGGCGTTGTGAATCATAGTCCTAAACTTAAGGATTTGAAATACTTTACCATTTTTGCCCACACGTTCCTGAGTATAAAATAAATTTCCACGATTTGCCATTGTATTCACAAGCGCAATAAAAGGAATTAACAGCACTCCAAAAGACAATCCACTAACAGAAATTAACGTTTCCATTACTTTAACATTCAGCAAATACAATTGATTATTATTGCTTCGGTTGAAGGGGAAAAACTTGTAAAAATCTTTAGTGATATGGTGCAACGGAATACGTTGGGTTTTGTCTTCATACACTTGCGTGTATTCCCGAATGGTAGTTCCCGATTCTAACAAATGAAGCAATTGTTGGTACAATTCTAACGTAATATCTTCGGCATTCTGAGAGGCCACAACAATCTCGAAAAGACTGTTTTCATTGACGAAAGAAACCAACTCATCCACACCAATATGTTGCACAAAATGGTATTCGAAAAGATCATTATTGGCTTTGTCAGAGTTGACATAGGCCACAATTCTATAGTGCGGATCAGAGTTTTCGAGTTCTAAAATTAACTCCTCAACTTGGTTCCGCTCGCAAACTAAGATAACGTTTTGGACAAATCTATTGGAAGCTAAAAACTTGACATAAATAGTTCGCCATAAAACCAAAGCTAAGAGTAATGTGACATAAAATATTAAAATTTGAAGTCTATTGGTAGGAAGTTCTGCTGAGAAAACGGGCGTCAACAAGTAAAATAAAACAGTGATCGAAGCCGTAAGAATAATACTTCTTAAAACCTTGTATTGATTACTGGCGACCTGAAGATTGAACATTTCGAAAACCGTTCCAATAATGTTGACATAAATAGCGAGAACCAATGCGGAATAGAAATTGCTCGTAGACTCCTCTAAATATTCAAAATCAAATACATTTCCAATACAAT
This sequence comes from Flavobacterium sp., assembly GCA_010365135.1. Taxonomy (GTDB): domain Bacteria; phylum Bacteroidota; class Bacteroidia; order Flavobacteriales; family Flavobacteriaceae; genus Flavobacterium. The sequence continues at coordinate 49,440 of JAAFGY010000004.1, read as the reverse complement.
ATAAAGCCGCCAAAACAAATAAAACATCAAAAATCCTCAGCAAAACTTTTCGTTCTGATACTTCAAAATGGATTTTATTATTCTTATTCATCTAAAAAATTACTGATTATTACAAATCTACATAAACATCCCATTAAATCATTTAAAAATCGACAAATGACGATAAGTATCGGTTAAACTAATGGTAAAAAAGTGATTCAAAAATACTTTTACAATTTAGTCTTATTATTTATTTTTAATTGCTCGACCCTCTTTTAGGTTCTTCTCCTAAATAAACATTTAGTTACTATATTTAGAAATTAACAATTTTACTCCTTTCTCCATAGAATAATGCTCTAAAACCAAGCGATGCAAATTCATCGCAAACACTTCTCTTTGCCCCGTGTTTAAAAGCATGTTTTGGAGTTGGTTTTGAAATTGCTTATTATTAAGTGGATCGAATAATAATCCAGTATAGTTATCTTGAATTATTTCAGAACAATATCCAACATTAGTTGAAACAACAGCTAATTTTGCTAAACCATATTCTAATAAAGAAACAGGAAAACCCTCGTCTGTTGAACACAACACACCAATTGTAGCCTGGGATAAAATATGTTGTATATCGCTTTTAGAATCATACAGAAATACATGGGTCCCTAAATTATTTTCTTTTATAAAGTTTTTTAGACAATTGCTATAATCGTCATTATAATCTTTTCCTATTAAATGCAAACTCCATCCCGTAGTGTAAAATTTCAATTCTTCAAAAGCAGTTAGCAACGCGAGATGATTTTTTGGGTCTTTAAGATTCGCTAAACAAACGATACGTTTTCCCAACTGTCCCTCTAAAAATGTAAGTTTAGGCTCGTTTAAATCCATTACTGCAAAATTCGGAATATAAGACACTTTCTTTACTAATAGATTTTTTTTGACCCAACTTTCCAATTGGTGATTGACTACAAAAACCGAAGTGAAAAAAAAAGAGGTGAAATAAAGCACTAAGTTATCCTTTCCTTTTTGATGAACTCTTGCTCCATAATGTTCGTGCCAAATTAATTTTATTTTTGGACAACTTAACTTCAACAGAAAAGCGGTAAAAAACGAAGTACCATGAGCATGTATAATTTCGACCTTATTTTCCATCACAAATTTGCGCAATTTAAATAGGGTTTTTAAATCAATAGCATTTTTTTTATTCAAAAATAAATAAGAAACACTGCTATTGATTTGATTTAAAAGTGGCCCCACTTTTCGAGTCACCACCAACCCTGAAAAGTCAATTTCTTTTGCAAGCGCATTGGCATAATTGACTGCCATCCGTTCTGCACCGCCCGCTTCAAGAGAATCGATGAGTTGAAGAACTCTCATGATTTTAATAATTTTTTTATTTCTTTTTCGAAAACATCCAACGTATATTGTCGCGACCATTCACAAACTTTGATACTTTTATTTTCGAATTCCGTTTCATTTTTCAAAAGGATTTCGAGTTGCAAAACATCTTTATTCAAATCAATGTCCAACAAAACTCCCCTATTACCGTAATCGAGCATAAACGGAACACAAGAAACCTTTGTTGCTACCGGAACACAACCCCAAAACATGCCTTCGGCAATGGCTTTTGGCCAGCCTTCACTTTCGGAAGGTAAAATCACAAAGTGACTTTGTTCATACCCCTTTTTTACCGTTTCCTGAGTCTGATTTCCTTTCAATGAGATAATGTTGTCTAAATTATTTCTGTAAATGTATTTTTTTAATTTTTCTCCTTCTGCGCCCTCTCCGTAAAAAGTTAATGCGACATTAAAACCTTTTTTATACAAAGATTCTATCAGTTGAATGGAATACAAAGGATTTTTTCCAGGCACTAAACTTCCAACAAAAATAAAATTAATTTGTGATTGAAAATCTTTAGCGATAATCGATTTTTTATCAGTTTCATTGTACGTTGCGGTAAAAAAGGGCTTGATATTTTTAGAACTTCCTGCCCATTCACCATATTCCAAAACCTGCATATTTCGGGTCAAAAAAACATTGGACAAAATCCATTTTTGCAAACGATACGTCCAAGGTTGTTTTGATTTTGGATCCCAATTCCCTGCATATTTAGCAGTTTTCACTTTATTTGGAAATAAAATTTGCACAAAACATCCCAACAAACCTATATTTCCTGGACAACGAAGATGAATGTGGTCGGCATTTTTCATTGCGAAATATAGCTTCCAACAAATTTTTGGTGCTTTTATTATCGTTTTTAAAATTGACTTTAAACCCAATAAATCAAAACTTTCGATAGCTACAAATTCAATATTCTTATGTTCATAATGAAGGTCAATCGGTGATTTTTCATAATCTGCGACTGGAGCCACAAGAGTCACTTTATCAGCATTTTGAATCCAAATATTCATTTCGCGGACATAAGGTGCATAAGCAAAATATTGCTTTTGGTACAGAATATGAGGCACATGAGTAATGATGAGAAAATTCATTTTATAGTATACAATTGCGGATAAAGTTAAAGCGGTAAATGTATTGCTAAATCTATTCAATATCAAGGCGCGAATTAAATTTTATGGTTTGTTCCATTTATAAAAATCCTTTTGAAAATTACAGATTCTTCAAGAACTTTTTTCAAAAAAGGAACTGCCAATTCCACCTTAACAAATGTTAACAAAATAGATTTTCAGAAACCATAATTAATTGTATTTTTACCGTTCAAAATTTAGAAAAATAAATGGGCAAAATCATTGCGATTGCTAATCAAAAAGGTGGTGTTGGAAAGACGACAACTTCGGTAAATCTGGCTGCATCACTAGGTGTTTTAGAAAAAAAAGTATTATTAATAGATGCTGATCCCCAGGCAAATGCAAGTTCAGGATTAGGAATTGATGTCAATACTATAGAAATTGGAACCTATCAAATTATAGAACATAGCAATACGCCAAAAGAGGCGGTTGTGAAATGTTCGGCGCCAAACGTGGATGTAATTCCATCGCACATTGACCTTGTTGCCATCGAAATAGAATTGGTTGACAAACCCGACCGCGAATATATGCTCAAAAAAGCATTGGAAAGTATTAAAGACGATTACGATTACATCATTATAGATTGCGCGCCATCATTGGGTTTACTTACGTTGAATGCTTTGACAGCAGCCGATTCAGTGATTATTCCTATTCAATGCGAATATTTTGCACTCGAAGGTTTGGGAAAATTATTGAATACGATAAAAAGTATTCAAAAAATTCATAACGCAGATTTAGATATTGAAGGATTGCTTTTGACCATGTTTGATTCCAGATTGCGTTTGTCCAATCAGGTGGTTGAAGAGGTTCAGAAACATTTTAACGATATGGTTTTTGAAACTATTATTCAAAGAAATGTGAAGTTGAGTGAAGCTCCAAGTTTTGGCGAAAGCATTATAAACTATGATGCTACAAGCAAAGGAGCTAATAATTACCTGCAATTAGCTCACGAAGTTATAAAGAAAAACAGCAAATAGTTGTATGGCAAAAGCAATAAAAAAACAAGCGTTAGGAAGAGGATTATCAGCCTTATTAAAAGATCCGGAAAACGACATAAAATCGGTTGAAGATAAAAATGCCGATAAAGTGGTCGGCAATATTATTGAGCTCGAAATTGAGGCAATAGAAATCAATCCGTTTCAGCCCAGAAGTAATTTCAACGAAGATTCGCTAAGAGAATTAGCTTCTTCTATCAAAGAATTAGGTGTAATTCAGCCAATTACTGTCCGCAAATTAGACTTCAACAAATATCAATTAATTTCTGGTGAGAGACGTTTACGTGCTTCAACTTTGGTTGGATTGGCGACCGTTCCTGCTTATATTAGAATTGCAAACGACAACGAATCCTTGATTATGGCCTTGGTTGAAAATATTCAACGCCACGATTTAGATCCCATAGAAATTGCACTTTCCTACCAAAGATTGATTGACGAAATTCAACTGACTCAAGAGCAAATGAGCGAACGCGTAGGAAAAAAACGCTCGACAATTGCCAATTATTTGAGACTTTTAAAATTAGATCCCATTATTCAAACCGGAATTCGGGATGGTTTTATCAGTATGGGTCACGGTCGCGCGATTATCAATATTGAAGATCAGGATATTCAAACTGATATTTATCAAAAAATCGTAAGCCAGAATCTTTCCGTTCGAGATACAGAAGCTTTGGTCAAAAATTATCAGGAAAGTTTAAAACCAAAACCTGCGACAAAAGCCAAATCTACCTCATTTGAAATTGCCGATACTCAGAAAAATACTTTCAACAATTATTTCGGAACAAAAGTTGACGTGAAAATTGCCGGAAATGGTAAAGGAAAAATCACCATTCCATTTCATTCTGAAGAAGATTTCAACAGGATTATCAAACTAATAAAAGACTAGTGCATAAAATCCGTTTCATAGTTTTGCTCCTTTTTGTTATAGGAAATACAGCTGTTTTTTCGCAAAAGAAAACGGAGGCTACTTTGGTTGCAAAAGACACTGTGAAATCGAATGATATTGATCCTTTGACACCAGCAAAAGCGGCCTTTTATTCGGCTATTTTACCAGGATTGGGGCAAGCTTACAACAAAAAATATTGGAAAATCCCATTGGTTTACGGAGCAATTGGAGTCAGTATGTATTATTATATTGACAGCAACCAAAAATATCATCAATATCGAGACGCTTACAAACGAAGATTAGAGGGTTTTACCGATGATGAATTTTCTTACTTGGACGAAACTAGATTAATTTCGGCTCAAAAATTTTATCAACGTAATAGAGATTTATCAGCATTATTTGTGGTTGGTTTTTATGTTTTAAATATCATTGATGCCAATGTTGATGCAGCTTTAATACAATTTAATGTAAATGAAAATTTATCCGTACGACCCGATTTATATCTAAATGATGTAACATCTAGAACAAATGTTGGACTAACCTTTAATTATAATTTTTAGAAACAAGCAAATGAAAATCGCACTTTTAGGATACGGAAAAATGGGGCAGACAATCGAAAGAATTGCGCTGGAAAGAGGTCACGAAATTGTTTTGAAAAAAGACGAATTCAATACTTATGAAGGGCTTTCGAATGCTGATGTTGCTATCGATTTTAGCATTCCAGCCGTTGCTGTTGCAAATATTTCTAGTTGTTTTTATGCCAATGTTCCAGTGGTTTCTGGAACAACAGGTTGGTTGGATCGTTATGACCAAATGGTTGCGCTTTGCCAAGAAAAAAATGGAGCTTTTATTTCCAGTTCCAACTTCAGCTTGGGTGTAAATCTGTTTTTTGAACTCAATGACTATTTGGCAAAAATGATGTCGAAATTCGATTCTTATACAATCGACATGGAAGAAATCCATCATACTCAAAAACTCGATGCGCCAAGCGGAACTGCAATTTCATTAGCCAAAGGAGTGATTGAAAATAGTAATTACACTAATTGGACTTTGGAAGAAGCCAAAGCAAATCAGATTCATATTGAAGCCGTAAGAACAGAAAATGTTCCCGGAACGCATACTGTAACCTACCATTCAGCAGTGGATACCATTGCAATAAAACACACGGCTCACAATCGCGATGGTTTTGCTCTAGGTGCTATTATTGCCGCGGAATGGATTGTGGGAAAACATGGTATTTTCTCAATGAAAGATGTATTAGAATTAATTTAGGATTACTTCGGCATTTGGGCTCGGGCGTAGAATTGCAAGTTTAGATTTAAAAACTTAAAACAATAAATAATTAAACATATAATTTCAAATTTTATATTTTGTATTTCAACAGAAATCTAAAATCTAAAATCTAAAATCTAAAATATTATGACACTATATCAATGGTTTGTATTTTTCTTAATGGTACAAATAATTCACTTTTTAGGAACTTGGAAATTATATGAAGCTGCAGGCAGAAAACGTTGGGAAGCAGCAGTTCCAATATATAATTCAATCGTTTTGATGAAAATCATTGGACGCCCAACTTGGTGGACTCTATTGCTTTTTATTCCTATTATCAACCTAATAATGTTTCCAGTTATTTGGGTAGAAACTCTTAAAAGTTTTGGAAAACGAACTAGTTTAGACACTTTTTTAGGAATAGTAACCTTTGGATTTTATATTTATTACGTTAATTATACGCAGCCATTAAATTATGAAGCAGACCGGAGTTTGCATCCTGAAAACAAAACTGGGGATACTATAAGTTCTTTACTTTTTGCAATAATTGTTGCTACGTTGGTGCATACTTACGTCCTTCAACCCTACACAATTCCTTCTTCGTCGCTAGAAAAATCATTATTAGTAGGTGACTTTTTATTTGTGAGTAAAATGAATTATGGCGCTAGAGTTCCTATGACCGCAGTAGCTTTACCCATGGTTCACGACTCGATTCCGCTACTTAAAGTGAAGTCTTATCTCAGTTGGCCTCAATTGCCTTATTTTAGATTACCTTCTTTTGAGAAAATCAAAAACAACGATATTGTGGTGTTCAATTGGCCTAGAGATACGTTGTTTAATATGTATATCGCAGCGGACAAAAGATATGATAAACCTATTGATAAAAAAACAAACTATGTTAAACGTTGTGTGGGAATTGCTGGCGATAGTTTACAAATAAAAAATGGCATTGTTTTCATCAATGGAAAAGAATTAATGCTACCCGAAAGAGCTAAACCACAATATTCGTACAAAGTAGCATTGGATGGAAAAACGCCAATCGATTTTGAATATCTACTAAAAGATATGAATGTTACTGATGGAGCAGGTTTTACCAGCGATTTAAAAGACACCTTATATGTTCGTGCTTTGACCTTTGCTGGAGCAGAAAGATTAAAAAATGTTCCTGGAATTACGGCTGTAATTAGAGAAATCAAAAAAGGCCCAGAAGATGGAATTTTCCCCGATTTCCAAGACGGAAAACCTTCAATAGCCAACAATTGGAGTTGTGATAATTTTGGTCCAATTTATATTCCTGAAGCGGGAAAAACGGTCGCTTTAAACAAGGAATCTTTACCGTTTTATAAAATTATCATCAACGAATATGAAGGAAACTCCTTAAAGGTTGTTGGCAATGACATCTATATTAATGATAAAATAGCCACCACATACACATTCAAACAAGATTATTATTGGATGATGGGAGACAATCGTCACAATTCATTAGACGCACGTTATTTTGGATATACTCCCGAAGATCATATTGTTGGAAAACCTGTTTTCATTTGGATGAGTTGGGATACAAACGGTAAAGGTTTTGGAAAAATTCGTTGGGAACGATTGTTTACCACCGTTGGTGGAGATGGTCAGCCACAATCGTATTTTAAATTTTTCCTGATTGCTTTAGCTGCTTTTTTTGTGGGTGAATATTTTTGGAAAAAAAGAAAAGAAAGAAACGTAAAAGTTTAAAATTGTTTAACGATCTTGTGTTTTTTAAAAGTTTAAAAATGGTTTAAAGGTTTAATGTTGTTTAACCACAAAAGAAATTAAACTTTTACACTAAACCATGTTATACCCTATTAAACGAATTAAAACTATGAACCTTCTCATCCATCCCACCTATTTTCCTTCCATTAGTCATTATGTTGCAATGGCTCAAACGGATAATATTGTATTTGAAGTGGAGGATAATTTCCAGAAGCAGACCAATCGCAATCGGACTTATATTTATAGTCCAAATGGAATTCAACTACTAAATATTCCTGTAAAGCATTCAAAAGAAACGCATCAAAAAACGAAGGATGTCAGAATACAACCTGATTTTGACTGGCAAAAACAACATTTTAAATCACTAGAAGCCGCGTACAGAACTTCGCCATTTTTTGAATATTTTGAAGATGAAATTCGTCCCATTTTCGAAAAAAAACATATTTTTCTGATGGATTTGAATTATGAAACAATGAATTTTGTTGCAAAATGTCTGCGAATGAAACTCGAATACGAAACGACAAGCGAATATTTTCGCGCAGTAGATTCTTATAAAATTTTGGATTTTAGAATTTTGGCAGAGGGAAAAAAAGACAATTCCCAATTTGAAACTTATACTCAGGTCTTTGACGATAAACACGGGTTTTTGAATAATTTGAGCGTTTTGGATTTGATTTTCAACGAAGGGAAATACGCTTTGGATTATTTGAAAAATCAGAAATTGATGCTAAAATAAATACTTTTTTCCAAGACAGTTAAACTATTTTAAAGCTATTCTATTAATGTACAATATTCATTATCAACGTAATTCGTAATTCCTAATTCCTAATTTTTATTTATTCCATTGACAATTTTGCCATAATGGGATAATGATCCGAGTTATCGAAATCCGAAAAACTTTCAAATTTTTTGACTCTCATTTTATCATCTGCAAAAATATAATCGATTCGGGCAGGATAATATCGGAACTTATAAGTGGCTCCAAAACCTTTTCCAGCTTCTTCAAAACTGTCTTTAAGTTTTCCTTTTATATTTCGATAAACATACGAAAATGCGCTATTATTCATGTCGCCACAGATAATTATTGGATACGGACAAGCTTTTTTGTGCTCTTTGATCAGTTCCGCTTGCTGCTGCTGCTGTTTGAAAGCCTTGCTTATTCTATGCAAAAGCTGTAACGATTTACTTTCGTTGATTACATCAATATTTTCATCTATTTCAGTAACATCAGGAGAAATTTTTATGGATTGAAGGTGAATATTATAAACTCTGATGATGTCTTTCCCTTTTTTTATATCGGCAAATACCACATTATTATTAGAGTTTGGGAACACAATATTTCCCTCATTTATAATAGGAAATTTTGAAAAAATAGCCTGAGCTGTCTTAATTTGATTTCCTTCCATCAAAATGTATTTATGGCGGTATACTTTCAGATCTATATGGGCAGAATTTGAATATTCCTGAATGCACAATATGTCCGGATTTTTGTCATTTATAAATGTCAAAATCTGTGCGGGAACATTATCTCGATCCAACCACCTGAAGACATTTAGCAAACGAACATTATAACTCATTACCGTAAAATCTTTCTCGTTTTCAGGGTATTCCTTTGCCGAAAATTTATAGAATTTATTAATAAAAGTAATTCCCATCAAAAGTACCAAACCAGATAAAATCATACGCTTTTTAAACTGAAGTCCCCAATACAAGAAAAACAATCCATTCAATATAAAAAACAAAGGCATAAATAGAGTGAGCACGGATAAAAGCGGAAAAAGTTTTGGGGCCAAAAAAGGCAAAACATAAGCAACGAAAGTTGATACAGTGAGTACTATATTCAAAAAAAACATCAATTTATTAAACCAAGAAAGGTCTTTCATTTTTTTTAGTTTCAAGTTTTAGATTTCATGTTTCAAGTGCTCAACTTGAAACATGAAACACTATTATTTCCCGGCTTTAAACAAAAATTCTTTTTCTTCTTTTGTTAAACAATCATATCCTGAACGACTGATTTTATCCAAAATTTCATCTATTTGCTGTTGCGTTTTGTCCTTCGTTATAATTTTCGAAGTAGGTTTTGCTTCTGGTTTTCTATAATTTTTATGTACCTTTTTGAATGGTGTCGATGGGGATTTCCGGAACAAATTAATAAAAAAATCTATTACGATTGAAACTATTTTGCTCAAATCGGTTCCGTTTTGCAATAATTTAATAAAAATAAACCCAAAAAAAGCACCCGCTAAATGAGCGATGTGTCCGCCCGTGTTTTCTATACGAATTTGCATCAAATCTATAACAAGAATTACAAGTGTGATGTGCCAAAGTTTCACGTTTCCAATGAGCAACAATCGCACATTCATCAAAGGTTGATAAGTTGTTGTAGCTACTAAAATCGCCATAATTGCTGCTGAAGCTCCAACAATTGAAGCACTAAAATTCAAAAGATAATAGCCTATAACAAAAGCCATTCCGGCAAATATGGCACTCAATACATACAATCCCAACAATTGTTTTTGGGAGAAAAAAGTAAGAAATAATGTGCTGGAAAAATTCAAGACAATCATATTGAAAAAGATATGCCCAAATCCATCATGAAAAAAAGCATACGTGAGCAAAGTCCAAGGTTTTGTTATAAAAACCGATGGCTCGGAATTGAGCGCAAGCCAATTGGGAAAATCAAAAACACCCACACTAAATTGGTAAAAAAACACTAATGAAACTAGAAAACAAGCTACATTCCAATAGATTAACCTTTGGGTCATTCCACCAAATTTGTACTGCATTTTTAAATCATCTATAATACTTGCCATTTTAGAGTTTTGATTTAAGAGTTTAAATTCTAATTTGCAACCTGATTTAATTCCAACGATTTTTATCAAACTGATTTTTCTTCCAAAACCACATCATTAAGAAACCTGTTAATGCACCACCTACGTGCGCAAAATGTGCTATTCCGGTGCTTCCGGCGCCAAAAATAGATTGACCATTAAATCCTAAAAACAAATCTATTGCCAAAATCCCAGGCACAAAATACTTCGCTTTTATTGGAATCGGAATAAATAACAAAGCCAATTCTGCATTCGGAAACATAAAAGCAAAAGCAGCCAACAATCCATAAATAGCTCCCGAAGCACCAATAACAGTGCCTTTTGAAATATTTGATGCCTCCAAAATTACATTAAATTGTTGCTGAGTACAATGAACTCTTTCTAAAAGAGAATTGATATCACCTGCCATCATTTTCCCTTTTTTATCAAAAAGCGAAGGGTAATCTGCATTTAATAATTGATGTAATTCTGTAGTTGTTAAATTTAAACTGGCCACTTGCGATACCAAAGAGTGAATCTCTATATAATTGACTGCCGTATGCAATAAAGCTGCTCCCAATCCGCACGAAATGTAGAAAAATAAGAATTTTTTTCCACCCCAAAAATGCTCCAAAGCACTACCAAAAGAATACAGCGCAAACATATTAAATAAAATGTGTGAAACATTTGGAAATGGAGCGTGCATAAACATATGCGTGATGAGTTGCCAAATTTTAAATCCATCGTTTTCAGGATAATAAAGTGCAAATAAATCATAAGATACTGGCACAAAATAGGATCCAATAAAAAAGATAATATTAATAATTAATAGCTGTTTTACAACTGGCGTGATATTCATCATAGTGCAAATTTTTTGTCTAAGTCTTCCACACGCATCGTGATGAAAGTTGGTTTTTGAAATGGTGAAACATTGGGATCTTTGCAAGCAAAAAGACCGTTTACCAGATTTTCTTGTTCTTTTTGTGTCAAATAAGTTCCAGTTTTTACGGCTAAACTTTGCGCCATAGATTTGGCAATGGTATCGTTCTGACTGAAACTACTTTCGGGAATTCCATCGCGTAAATCGCTTAATAATTGTTCTAAAACCAGCGAAGTTTCGCTTTCGGAAACGTTGACTGGCAAACCTGAAATAACCACACTATTATCGTTTGTTTCCTCAAAAACAAAACCGGTATTGATCAACGAAGGCTTCAATTCTTTTATCAATTGCATTTCACCATTAGAAAAATACAAATGTAGTGGAAATAACAATTGCTGACTTGATGCTAAATTGACCGTGATATTCGTCAAAAATTGTTCGTACAAAATCCGTTGATGCGCGCGCTGTTGATCCACAATGATCATTCCAGATTTTATGGGATTTACAATGTATTTTTTATGGATTTGATAGGTTTTATGAACCGCTTGTTCCACGTCTTCAGTATTGAATAAAGAAGATGTTACGGTCTCATTTTCGAAAGTCATCGTGCCAATTAGCTCCGAATCTTGGTTCAAACCCACATACAAACCTTCCCAGTTTGCAGTTGTTTCTGGCTTTCTATAATTGACAAAATGTTTATTTGGTTTGTCTTCCTCCGAAAACGGATTGAAACTGCCATCAACTTGAACCGTTGGCGTAGTGCCTCCCAAATCTTTGTAATGATAAGGCGTATCCAAATTGGCGTCGCGTTCAAAATCCAAAATGGGAGCAACATTAAATTGTCCCAAACTGTGTTTTATCGATGAACGCAAAATAGCGTACAAAGCCGACTCGTCATCAAATTTAATCTCCGTTTTTGTGGGATGAATGTTAATATCGATGGTATTTGGTGGCACTTGAAGGTAAATGAAATAACTAGGTTGTGCGCCGTCTTTTAACAAACCATCATAAGCAGCCATCACAGCGTGGTGCAAATAACCGCTTTTTATAAAACGATCGTTGACAAAGAAAAACTGTTCTCCACGGTTTTTCTTCGCAAATTCAGGCTTGCAAACAAAACCTTGTATGTTCACAATTTCGGTTTCTTCGTTTACAGGAACCAATTTTTCATTGGTTTTACCCGAAAAAATATTGACAATTCTTTGTCTCAAACTCGAAGGATGCAAATTGAACATTTCGCTTCCATTGTGATAAAAAGTAAAATATAATTGTGGGTGTGCCAATGCTACACGTTGAAACTCATCAATGATATGACGGTATTCCACCGTATCCGACTTCAGGAAATTACGACGTGCAGGAATATTAAAAAATAAATTTTTGACTCCAAACGAAGTTCCTTTTGGCAAAACCGCCACATCTTGAGACACAAATTTACTGCCTTCAATGACAATATGCGTTCCCAATTCTCCTTGATCTTGCTTGGTTTTCATTTCCACGTGAGCAATCGCTGCAATTGATGCTAAAGCTTCACCGCGAAAACCTTTGGTATGCAACGAAAATAAATCTTCGGCCTGACGAATTTTAGAAGTGGCGTGGCGTTCAAAACACAATCGCGCATCGGTAATGTTCATTCCCGAACCATTATCAATGACTTGAACCAATGATTTTCCGGCATCTTTTAAAATTAATTTAATATCATTTGCTCCAGCATCAACGGCATTTTCTAGCAATTCTTTGACTACCGAAGCCGGTCGCTGAACGACTTCTCCAGCGGCAATTTGATTGGCAACGTGATCAGGAAGTAATTGAATGATACTCGACATTTTTAGATTTCAGATGTTAGATTTCAGATTTCAGATTTGTAATCCAAAACCCAAAGTGAGCAAATTTAAGGATTTTCTATTGTGATTGCTATCTAAAATGGTCATAAAAAACAAAAAAACCTATACCATCAATAGAACAGTATAGGTTTTAAATTTAAATTTTTGTTTTTATTCTTCAATCATCTTCAAACCTTCGATTTGCAAAGGTCCGGTAGACAATAATTGTTGGTTTTTAAGATGCTGACTAAATGAGGCTTGATATCTCAAATACGCCATTTTTATTGCCGCAATAGCCGCTTCGGTTCCTTTATTTCCGTGCTTTCCACCACTTCTATCTATGGATTGTTGCATTGTATTATCGGTCAAAACACAAAAAATAACGGGAATATCCGTTTCCACATTCAGGTCTTTTATACCTTGTGAAACCGCTTCGCAAACAAAGTCAAAGTGTTTGGTTTCGCCTTGAATCACGCAACCAATAGCAATTACTGCATCGACATTTTGGGTTTGCAACATTTTTTTAGCGCCATAAACGAGTTCGAAACTACCAGGAACATTCCATCGAATGATGTGTTCTAATGGCACTTCATTTTCTACAAGGCCCTGAACAGCGCCCAAACAAAGCCCTTCGGTAATAGTATCATTCCATTCTGAAACAACAATCCCAAACCGAAAATCTTTCGCGCTTGGGATTGAGTTTTTATCGTAGTCGGATAAGTTTTTATTTATCGTTGCCATCTTTAATTAAGATTTTAAAATTTAGATTACATTACAAAAATACGAATCTAAAATCTTAAATCTGCAATCTAAAAATTATTTTTATTGTGCTAATCCTATTAAAACATCTATTGTAGCTGCTTCTGGAGAAGCATCAAAATTGTCTTTAATATCGGTGAAATATTTCAAAGCATCTACTTTATTTCCCAATGCCAAAGCTGTTTTTCCAGCTTTTAACAAGAAACGTGGCGTAGTAAAATCATTTTTATTGCTTTCCGCCGCTTTTACATAATTTTCCAAAGCTTCTTTTGGTTGGTTATTTTGCGAATAAGCATCTCCAATTGCTCCTTTCGCCATAGCACTCAAAACAATATCTTCCGATTTAAATTTGCTTAAATAGTCAATCGCTTCAGTATATTTTCTGGCATTTAAGAAAGCAATACCTGCATAATAATTGGCTAGATTTCCTGCGTCAGTTCCAGAATATTCATCTGCAATTTTCACAAATCCCCATTTACCCTCCGAACCATTCAGTGATAATTTATATAAGGAATCGCTTGCAACTCCATCAGTCGCTTTTTGAAAGTTTTGTTGTGCAACAAACATTTGGGTAGCAGCATCTTCTTCTTTTGGTGCAGCAACAAATTTTTGATAGGCCAAATAACCCACCGTCAATAATGCAATCGCACCAACTATTCCAATAATAATTTTTTGGTTTCTAGCAACAAAATCCTCGGTTTTTGATGCCGTCTCGTCCAATGTTGAAAAAACACCCGCAGTTGCGCTATTTTTTTCGATAACTTTTATGTCTTCAGTAACTTCTTTTCCTTCTTTTTCTTTCGCTGGTTTATATCCTCTCTTATTATAAGTAGCCATTTAAATATTAATTTAGTGAGTCGCAAAAATATAATATTTATTCAAATCTAAAACCTCTTTTATCGATATTTTTCAATAATTTGCACCCACTTAAAAAAAATTGTCCAAAATCAGGAAGATTCTCAACAATAGCAAGCGTTTACAATGTATTTAAAAAACATTTCCCTATTCAATTATAAGAACTTTTCGGAGGCAAGTTTCGATTTTGTGGGCAAAATAAATTGTTTTGTAGGCAGAAACGGAATTGGAAAGACCAATGTGCTAGATGCAATCTACCATTTGTCTTACGGAAAAAGTTATTTTAACCCATTGGCAGTTCAAAATATAAAACACGGGGAAGAGTTTTTTGTCATCGACGGCACGTTTGAAATCAACGAAAGAAACGAACAAATCATTTGCAGCCTCAAAAAGGGACAGAAAAAAATATTGAAACGCAACGGAAAAATCTATGATAAATTTTCGGAACACGTTGGGTTTATTCCATTAGTTATTATCTCGCCCGCAGATCGAGATTTGATTGTGGAAGGCAGCGAAACCCGAAGAAAATTTATGGATAGCGTTATTTCGCAATCGGATTCTCAATATCTAAAACAACTGATTCAGTACCAAAAAGTGACGAGTCAGCGCAATGCTTTGCTAAAATATTTTGCCGTAAATTATGTTTTTGACGATGACACCCTTTCCATTTATAATGAACAAATGAACACTTTTGGGAAATACATTTTCGAAAAGCGAAAAGAATTTATCGCCCAATTTATTCCTATTTTCAACACACATCATCAAGCCATTACAGGTTCACAAGAAACGGTTCAAGTGGTTTATGAAAGTCATTTATTCGAAAATAATTTATTAACACTTTTAGAGGAAAACATTAATAAAGACAGGGCTTTGCAATACACTAGTATTGGAATTCACAAGGACGATTTGTCGTTTGAAATAGATAATTATCCCATCAAGAAATTTGGTTCTCAAGGCCAACAAAAATCATTTTTAATCGCCTTAAAATTGGCACAATTTGAATTTTTAAAAAACCAAAGTGGATTTAAACCTATTTTACTTTTCGACGATATTTTCGATAAATTGGACGAAACTCGCGTGGCGAAAATAATCGAAATGGTCAACAGCGATACTTTTGGACAACTTTTTATTTCGGATACTCATCCTGAACGAACCGAAAAAATTGTTAAATCTACCCATCAAACTTATAAAATTTTTAACTTGTGATCTTTTAAAAATTATTATATTTACTTGATTATAAAAACGTTACTAATGAAACATCAGATACTCTCTTTGTTTTTTATAGGTTTTATTTTCTTGGGAGCGAATGCTCAAAATACGAATGCTGGCATTAAAACTTCGTATGCTTTAACGGATGTTGTTGACTATTCCTTAAAAAATAATTGGGCGGTTTTGCCCGAAAATTATTCTAAAACTATAAAGGAGTATTCCGTGCAAAATCCACAAGATTCTATTGATGTTTTTTATGTTTACCCCACCTTGATTGTCTCGCCCAAAGACAAAAGGTGGAATGTTTCGCTAGAAGACACCGTTCAAAAAAATAAAGTTTTGAATGTCGCGGTGCGTCTTCAAGCATCCGCTTGGGGAAATTCGGGCAGTTTGTATGTTCCTTTTTATCGCCAAGCTCACATTCGTGCGTATACCAATCTTGAAAATGGTGGCGAAACTGCATTATTGTTAGCCTATTCCGATGTAAAAGCGGCATTCGAATATTATTTGAAACATTATAATCACGGTCGCGGTATTATTCTGGCGGGACACAGTCAGGGAAGCACACATATTTCCTATTTATTGAAGGATTTTTTTGATGGTAAACCTTTACAAAATCAACTAGTCGCGGCGTACATTCCAGGAATTGGATTGGATAGAAATCATTTCACAACCATTCCATTTATGGAACAGCCTGACCAAATTGGCGGATTTGTAACTTGGAATACCTTCAAAAAAAAAATTGACAAAAATAAATACAAATGGTTCAAAGGAAAAGTGGTGATAAATCCTGTGACTTGGGACACTACATCTTTTGCAAAAAGGCAACTTCACAAAGGTTTTTTGTACTCTAATGGCAAATTGTATAAAAATAGTTTTGACACTCATACCGCCGATGGTGTAATATGGATTTCCACACCTCATTTTCCGTATCGTTACCTTCTCTTAACAATGCCAAATTATCATTCTGGAGACGTCAATTTATTTTGGGAAGACATTCGGGAAAATTCTCTGCTAAGAGTCCATGCATTTCGTTCGAACGCCAGAAATTTATATCAAGCAAAAGCTGGAAATGCAAATTAATTTAATATTAATTTTAATTTCTTTAACTTATTCTTTCTGAATTAGAAAAAGAAATTACTTATTTTAGCGTCCTAAAAATAAATACGAACCATTATGAAATTTCGTGCCCTTTTCATTGCTTTAATTACATCCTTCACGATTTTATCTTGCCAAGGACAAACATCGAAAAATATTGTAAATATTGATCCTGAGGCTTTTTCCACTAAAATAAAGGAGACTGCAAATGCGCAAATTATAGATGTAAGAACTCCTCAAGAATTTTCAGGAGGACACATTGACAATGCCAAAAATATCGATTGGCTTGGCGATGATTTTGTAGTAAATGCCAAAAAATTGGACAAAACAAAACCAGTTTTTGTGTATTGTAAAACCAGCAACAGAAGCCCTCAAGCTGCTGCCAAATTAGAAGAATTAGGCTTTAAAACCATTTATAATCTGAAAGGTGGTTTATTAAAATGGGATGCCGATGGATTTTCTAAACCAACGGACAGAATTATTGGAGTTTGTCCGCAGGAATTTGCTGAACTATTAAACACCGATAAAAAAGTATTGATTGATTTCAATGCCAAATGGTGTGCGCCTTGTAAAAAAATGGGACCTTATCTTGATAAAATGCAAAAAGATATGGCCGACAAAGTGGTTATCGTAAGATTAGATGCGGATGAAAATCCTACCTTGGTAAAAGAAATGAAAATCGATGAACTTCCGACCTTAATTTTATATGAAAACAAGCAAATAAAATGGAAATATTCTGGTTATATTAGCGAAGAAGATTTAAAAAAACAATTGCAATAATCAACAAATATGCTTTCAAAAGACAGTTTACAATTTCTTGACGATTTAAAAAACAATAACAATCGGGACTGGTTTTTAGCCAATAAAAAGCGGTATGAAAGTTTCAGAGAAGACTATCAACAATTGGTTGCTGATTTTCTTAACGCCATGAAACCTCTCGACCCTTCTTTAGAAATGCTTGAAGTAAAAAACTGTACCTTCAGAATCAACCGTGATATTCGTTTTTCGAAAGATAAGACCCCGTACAAAGATCATTTAGGAATATGGCTTTCGAGCGGTTCTAAAGGAATGAATCGTTCTGGATATTATGTTCATATTGCTAGAGCTGGCAGTTTTATTGCAGGCGGATTCTATTGCCCCGAAGCGGAGGATTTAAAAAAAGTACGCAAGGAAATTGCCTATTTCTACGAGGATTTAGAAGAAATTCTTAAAGAAAAAAACTTTAAAAAAGAATTTGGAGATTTTGATCGAAATGAAACAAACGTTCTAAAAAATCCACCACGAGGTTACGAAAAAGACCATCCAGCGATCGAATTACTGAAATTGAAAAGCTTCGAAACTTCGCAAAAATTTGATATAGATGAAGTAACAAATAAAGATTTTGTGGCAAAAATAAGCAAGAAGTTAATCGTTTTGAAACCCTTGAACGACTTTATCAATCGAGCAGTAACTTCGGAAGAATAATCCAATAAATGTCAAAAAGAAAAATACTTTTTCTCGGAGAAACCTACAGAGCTGACGCCATCACTTGGATGAATGGCCTGAAAGAATTTGGCGACTTCGAAATAATTACTTGGGAATTAAAAACACCAAACCATACTTTATTCAGTCGTTTTTTTCGAATTTTAGAGTTTTCCACAGGACTTTTTCACGTCAAAAAAATGGTTAAAATGAACCAACCCGACATGATAATTGCCGAGAGAACCACTAGTTATGGTTTTCTTGCCGCATTATCGGGTGTAAAACCTGTGGCGATTGCTCAACAAGGTAGAACTGATTTGTGGCCCGAAAATTCTGTTTTATTACCCTTAAAAAAAATAATTCAGCATTATGCTTTCGAAAAAGCCACTTTAATTCACGCTTGGGGTCCCGTAATGACAATCTCAATGCGAGTTGCCCATGTTGATATGAAAAAAGTTATGGTTTTGCCAAAAGGAATTGATTTGGAAAAATTTGGCAATAAAGAATCTTCCAATCCTTCAAAAATTAAGGCCATCGTTACGCGATCACTAACAACAGATTATCGTCACGACATTATTTTGAAAGCTTTCGGGATTTTAAAAACGAAAGAAATAGATTTCGATCTAACTATTATTGGAGATGGAAAAGAATTAGCTAAGTTAAAACGTTTGGCAAATAAATTACAAATTGAAAGCAAAGTCAACTTCATGGGAAGAATCCCAAATACGGCATTACCAAAACTATTAGAACAATCGAATATTTATATCAGTATGCCAATAACTGAAGGGGTTTCGGCTTCTTTGTTTGAAGCCATGGCTTCCAATTGTTATCCCATTGTGACTGATATTCCGGGCAATCAAAGTTGGATTAAACATAGAGAAAACGGCCAATTAATACCGATTGACGATTTTGAAATGCTCGCTGAAGAAATAATTTGGGCTTTCGAAAATAAGGAATATCGAAATGCTGCGGTTTTAAAAAATAGAAAATTTGTGGAAGAAAATGCAAATTACAAAATCAATATGAAAATTATTGCCAACAAGTATCACGAATTAATTTACGCAAAAAACAATTAATTATGTGCGGAATTAATGGAATCTTGCATTTGCAATCACAAAAAAAAGTGGATGAACTCATTTTGACAAAAATGCGCGATTCGCTAGAACATCGCGGGCCTGACGACAAAGGATTGTTTATCGAAAACAACATTGGTTTGGGACATCGAAGACTTACCGTTTTGGATGTTTCCGCGGCTGGCCACCAACCGTTTATTTCGGATGATGGTCGTTACGTAATGGTTTATAATGGCGAAATTTACAATTTTAAGGATTTTTATCCTGAATTAAAAAGCAATGGATTCAATATAAAAACCAGCTCAGACACCGAAGTTTTGTTGAAATTATTCCAACTGTATGGCTTAAAAATGCTACATCGTCTCAACGGAATGTTTGCCTTTGTAATTTGGGACAAAAAAGAGCGAAAACTAACTGCCGTTCGTGACCGAATGGGTGTTAAACCGTTGTATTATTCGTTTTACAATGAAACTTTCTACTTTGGTTCCGAGCAAAAAGCACTTTTCACGGCTGGAGTTCCACTAAAAACGGCAAAAGACGGAATGGAAGAATACATTTTCAACCGTTTTGTAGCAGGTGAAAATACGTTGTATGAAAATATAAAAAAAGTACTTCCCGGACACATTCTCACCATTCATGAAAGTGGAAAAATTACCAACGAAAAATGGTGGGATTTGAAAGCGGAAATTCAAAAGCAACCCCAAATAGAAAATCCTGTCGAATGGTTTCAAGAAACTTTCGACGATTCTATTAAATTGCGAATGGTAAGCGATGTTCCCATAGGCGTTTTATTAAGTGGTGGACTCGATTCCTCATCGATTTTGGCTTCGCTAAACCAACAGAATTTCCGAGATATTCAAACTTTCAATATTGGTTTCAAAGAAAAAGAACACAACGAGTCGCATTTGGCCAAAAACATGGCGGAGAAATTTAATTATGGATTTCACACCATGCAGTTGGAAGACAATGCTCTTTTTGACAAGCTAATAAGTTCCACCTATTTTCAGGATGAACCCATTATGCATTTGAGCGAACCGCACATTTTGGCACTCGCACAATTGGCAAAACCATCGGTTAAAGTGTTGCTTTCAGGCGAAGGCGCTGATGAATTGATGGGTGGTTACGTTAGATATAAAGCGTTAAAATATCCATCATTATTAAATACCATTGGCACAATTGGCCATATGGATTATTTCACCACAAAACCACGCTATGAAAAATTAGCGCGTTATTCTCAGATAAAAGAAAATGATGACTTGGTGATGTATAATGGTTCTAATATTTATCCCAATGATATTGAAAAGATTTTTGGAATTACAAATCCGCCAAAAAACGATTACCGAAATCAAATTCTAGAAGATGCAAAATCCTTGTATCCCAATAATTTAAGAAGGCAAGCCCTTTATTTCGACCAACACACCTATTTATGCTCGTTACTCGATCGAAATGACCGTTGTACAATGGGCGCTTCGATAGAATGTAGGGAACCTTTTTTAGACCAAAGACTAATTATTGGATTAGGTTCATTAGAGGACAAATGGCTTTTTACAGGAAAAAAATGGAAATACATCCTAAAATCAGCTATGAAAGACCGACTTCCTGAAGAAATTCTAAAATTTAAAAAAGTGGGATTGAGCGTTCCTTGGGGTGATTATTTAATAAAAAGTCCAGGATTTATTGAAGAGTTAGGATCTTTTTCGAAAAGTGATTTGTTTAAAATGCCTTATTTCGAACACATAGATGCCAAAAAACTTGTTTCAAATTTACGAAAGGGCGACACCAAGATGATTCCTTACATTATGCCACTATTTATGATGCATATTTGGCTGAAAACCTATGCAACTCAATTTTAATCCTTACTTTTGTAGTCCAAGTTTGCCCTAACTTAACAATGAAATCGAATGAATATATTCAATTTTAAATCTACAAAAAGACAAATTGAAATTTTTGAAGGAAATGTTGCAGAAATTTTAAAAATTAATTTTCCAAACATTAAAGAAACCTTAGCATTATCACCAAAAATTTATTCTATCCAATTTTCTACAAAACCTAGCGCAATTCACTTATTACGTGGGTATAATGAGGAAATCCTTCCGGAGCTTGAAACCAATTTCGACTTATATGGTGTGAAAGTATTCAATAAAAAACGCAATCAATTTGAAGATATAACTTTGTTTTTTCATAATGATTTATTGGCTCTTATTGAAGTGGAAAATCCTAAAAAATTTCATAAAATATATGATTATAACCAATTACAAATTGGAGAATTAAGAACCAAAGAAATTAATATTGAAAATCTTGACAAAAAAAATACTCTGGATATTCTGAAAAACATCTCTCAAGACCAGCTAAATCAATTAGAAATTGACGATGCTATTGAAATTGAATGTAACAAAAATGTATACTATACCATTTTGGATATGGAAGAAGGCAATTATATCGCAATTGATAAAAGCGGCAAAGTGTATCGTCTCAATCACGACCATATTGAAAAAGTGAAAGGAATTTCGAACGATATTGATAGTTTTTTTGCTATATACAAAGGAAGAAAATCAAATTTGAGTGAGATAATGTACAACTAACTAGAAAAAGTGCGCCCTCTTTATGGAAATACAATCTAATTTTTCTCTAAAAAAATACAACACTTTTGGCCTTGAAGCCAAAGCAAAACAATTCGTAGCAGTTCACAATACTGCTGAATTACAATTAATTCTTGAACAAAATAAATCCGAAAAAAAGTTTATTCTTGGTGGCGGAAGCAATATGCTTTTAACTAAAGATATTGATGCTTTGGTCATTCACGTTGATCTGAAAGGCAAAAAAATCATCAAAGAAGACGATTATTTTGCATGGGTCGAAAGTCAAGCAGGCGAAAACTGGCACGAATTTGTAATTTACACCATCGACCAAAACTTAGGCGGACTGGAAAATATGTCACTGATTCCGGGAAATGTGGGAACAACTCCAGTACAAAATATTGGCGCTTATGGCACCGAAATCAAAGATACTTTCGATTCTTGCGAAGCGATGAATATTGAAAATCAGGAAATGAGGACTTTTACAAAAGCTGAATGTCATTTTGGGTATCGTGAAAGTGTTTTCAAACACGAGGCAAAAGACCAATATATTATTACTTCGGTAGTTTTTAAATTGACAAAACGCAACCATAAAATTAACACTTCGTATGGTGATATTACCGCTGAATTAGCTAAAAATAATATTACAAATCCAACTTTAAAGGAAGTAAGTAATGCTGTAATTGCCATTCGACAAAGTAAATTGCCGGATCCTAAAGAATTGGGAAACAGCGGAAGTTTCTTTAAAAATCCCATACTTTTGAAAAGTGATTTCGAGAAAATTCACCAGAAATTTCCAGAAATGAAATTTTATGAAGTTTCTGAAACTGAAGTAAAAGTCCCTTCAGGCTGGCTTATTGAACAAGCTGGTTTCAAAGGAAAACGTTTTGGCGATGCTGGAATTCACAAGAACCAAGCATTAGTTTTAGTAAATTATGGAAACGCAACAGGCAAGGAAATCCTCGATGTTTCGAAAAATATTCAAGTTACTATTTTCAAAACTTTTGGCATTCATATTGAAGCAGAAGTGAATGTGATTTAGATAAAAATTTCAGATTTTAAATTTCAAATTAGATTTGAATAATCTGAAACTAATTCCCATTTATCGATGATTAAATGACAATTGATAATTATCTTTGCCCAAATTTTAAAAAGAAGCCAAGCCTATATGTTACTCTTTACTTTATACTTTTTTATTGTTGTAGTTGCTATTCAATTTACGTATTACCTGATTGTTTTTGGGAAATTTGCTTTCGCCAAAGCACAGAAATCAACTCCTAAAAGAATCTCCATTTCCGTAATTGTTTGTGCCAAAAATGAAGCCGAAAACGTGATTCGGTTCATCCCGTTACTTGCCCAACAAGATTATCCCGATTATGAAATCATATTGATCGACGATGCTTCAAGCGACCATACTTTGGAAATTTTCGAAGAATTTGAGAAGCAATATTCTAATATCAGACTGGTAAAAGTAAAAAACAACGAAGCCTTTTGGGGAAACAAAAAATATGCCTTGACTTTAGGGATAAAATCAGCAAAAAAGGACTATTTATTATTTATGGATGCCGATTGTTATCCCGCTACAAAAGATTGGATCAGCACGATGAGTGCCCAATTCACGATGCAAAAAACCATTGTTTTGGGTTATGGCGGGTATGAAAAAATAGCGAATTCGTTCCTCAATAAAATCATCCGATTTGAAACCTTGCTTACAGCGGTTCAGTATTTTTCTTGGGCCAAAATAGGACATCCTTATATGGGAATTGGACGCAATTTAGCCTACAAAAAAGACGAATTTTTTAATGTAAACGGCTTCATAAGTCACATTCAAATTCGCTCCGGCGATGACGATTTATTCATTAATCAAGTGGCAAAGAGCAAGAATACCACGATTTGTTACTCGCCAGAAAGTTTCACTTATTCGGAACCAAAAACTACGTTCAAAGCTTGGTTTACCCAAAAAAGAAGACACGTTTCTACGGCGAGTTTATACAAATCTTTCGACAAAATTCAATTGGCTCTTTTCTATATTTCACAATTGCTCTTTATAATTTTATCGATTATTTTATTGGCTTTTCAATACCAATGGATAGTAGTTTTGAGTTTAATAGGATTCCGTTATTTGTTCACTTGGGTAATTCTAGGTTTCTCCGCTGGAAAA
Organism: Flavobacterium sp.; assembly: GCA_010365135.1. Classification (GTDB taxonomy): domain Bacteria; phylum Bacteroidota; class Bacteroidia; order Flavobacteriales; family Flavobacteriaceae; genus Flavobacterium. Next base: position 25,338 of record JAAFGY010000004.1, on the reverse strand, counting down.
CTAAAGGAAAAAGATGTGATGTATTGGTTTCCCATTATTGAAATTGTGCTTATCTTCACGCAATTGAATATCTTTATCACTAATATTTTTTCAAAACCGGTGCATTGGAAATAAATCAACAGATAGAAAAAGCGAAAAAAGGCGATCAGGTTGCCTTCACTTTTCTATTGAATTTTTATTGGAATGAAGTTTACGGTTTTATGCTCAAACGCACCGAAAATGAAACCAATGCCGAAGATATCACCATCGAAACCTTCTCGAAAGCCTTTGATAAAATAGCGAGTTATAACCCTGAATTTCAATTCAACACTTGGCTAATTGCTATTGCCAAAAATGTTCACATCGATTTATTACGAAAAAAGAAATCCTCACTTTTTATAGAAATCACTGATGATGAAGACCAGCAAGCTTATAATATCGCCGACACGACTCCATCGGCCGAAGACGAATTGATCACCGAGCAAAACCTTTCACAATTATTGCAATTCATCAAGGAACTCAAACCCCATTATCAAGAAGTGATTCAGTTGCGATATTTTCAGGAACTGAGCTATCAGGAAATTGCCAACAAAATTGACGAACCTCTAAGCAACGTCAAAATAAAACTGCTTCGCGCCAAGAAATTGTTGGCAGAAATTATTCAGGAGAGACGGTAATTAGCCATAATGCTCCATACGCTTGTTTTTCCTGCGAAAAGTCTTTTTTTTATGGTTTTTTTGTTGTCTGCTCTTGATTGTGGGTTCGAGCTAGAAGCTCGCACAAGCCTAAACAACTAATTTTGAGAACTTCTCAATACCAAATTCTTCCCTATATTTTTCCCACAAACCCCAAAAACAAAGACTTCTATTATTCTTGTTAAAATAATTTAAAAATAATCGCTATTTTATATATTAAACTAAACATCTTTTACGTTGTATGTTAAAAGACCGCTTATGACTGGATAAATACCTAACCATAAAAACCACAAATTATGTCTACATTAAGTATTTACGAAACCCGCTGGATTGACCTTGTTTTCGAAAACAGAAACAAAGAATACGGTGCTTACCAATTGCGCCGTAACAGTTCAAGAACCACCGTGATGGCATTTTTCTCCGGAATTTTATTGATTGCTGCTTTTGGTGTAATTTTCACGTTATCGAATTTATTTGGAAACCCAATTGTTGTCGAAACAAATCCCATTATCGACGAGCCCATTATTGTTACGCCGTATTCCGTACAACCAATAAAACCGAAAACACCAGTAAATACAAGTCCTGCAACAGCGCCACAAGAACTTAAAGTGCTGCAACCGATGGTGGTTTCCTCAACTCCAGATGTCATTGCTGATGTTCCAACAAACAAAGATGTGCTTGAAAGTCATCCCGCAAGTTCAGGAACAGAAGGCGGAACTGGAGTAAATACGACTTCTGGAACTATCGAAAGCCCCACTTTACCTCTTGATGATGGAAAGGCAATAAACACCACCACCGATTTAGATAAACTTCCCGAGTTTCCGGGTGGAATCAATAAATTCTATAGTTATGTGGGAAATAATTTCGAAAAACCAGAAATCGACGCTGTCAATAGCCTCAAAATCTATGTGGCTTTTGTAATCGAAAAAGATGGAAGTATGACCGATATTAAAGTCTTAAGAGATCCAGGCTACGGATTGGGTCGTGAAGCCATTCGGGTTTTGAAATCCTTAAAAACCAAATGGTCTCCCGGAATGATTGGCTCGAAACCCGTAAGAACTTCCTATAATTTACCCATTACGGTACAAATGAATTAATCTCAAATCTATAGAACAAGACTTGTTTATCTTTAAATTGAAAACAGTTGCAAGAAATTCTTGTAACTGCTTTTTTTTATTTTAATGGTACGATATCTTTCATTTTTACTCTACAATTATTTTATTTGAATGTTAAAACTACGTTAAACATAAAATTAAACAGTTGTTTAATTTAAACGGTTGTTTAATTTTGCACTTTCAAAAATCAAAAAATAGTGAAAAACGATTTAAACGACAAACAAATCCAGATTCTCGAAGTAGCCGAAAAGCTATTTGCCGAGAAAGGTTTTGATGGTACTTCGATTCGCGATATTTCAAAAGTGGCGAAGATTAACATTGCGATGGTTTCGTATTATTTTGGAAGCAAGGAAAAATTATTGGAATCCTTGGTATTATTCAAAACTTCAGGACTCAAAGAACAACTGATCAATTTGATAGAAGAAAACCTTGAACCTGTCGCAAAAATAAACAAACTGATTACGCTTTACATCAACAGAATCAATTGTAACAGAGGAATTTATCGAATATTACATTTTGAATTAGCTTCCAAAAAAAGGGTTTTGGAACTTCCGTCATTTTCAGAAATTAAAAAATCAAATTTAAAATCCTTAGAACTTATCATTAAAGAAGGACAAGCTAAGGGCGTTTTTAGGAAAGACGTAATTATTCCTCTAATAACGCCAACCATTTTGGGAACTTATTTTCATTTTCAGATGAACAAACCTTTTTTTGAAGATATTTTAAATTTAAAAACCGAAGAATCTTACAATACTTACATAAGAACAGATTTGACAAAGCACATTCAACAAACCATTAAAGCTCTCCTAGTATATGAAAATTAATCAGCTATTACTTTTCGGAATTTACTGCATCGGAATCACATCGATTGAAGCACAAGAAAGAACGAGTTTGACACTTGAAGAAGCCATACATTTGGCTTGGACGAAAAGCAACGAAGTCAATCTAGCCGATTCCAAAGTAAATTCATCGAAATACGAATTACAGTCTAAAAAGAACGCTCAATATCCTGATTTAAAACTTTCAGGACAATATCAAAAATTCCTCGACCCGAAAGTGGATATTAAATTTAGCCAAAGCGAAACTGGAACGCCATTTCCATCCGGAAATCAATTATTGATTGGACAATTAAATGCCAGTCTTCCTGTTTTTGCGGGTTTCAAAATACAAAACAACATCAAGATTTCGGAAAATTTGTACCAAGCCCAAACGGCAACTGCGATGCAAACCAAGGAAGAAATTGCAATGCGAGTCGTAAATTATTACGCTAGTTTATACAAGGCACAAAAAACTTTGGAACTGTTGAAAGAAAATCAGAAACAAGCCGAGCAACGTGTGGTGGATTTTACCGAAATGGAAAAAAACGGTATTATTCCTAGAAACGACTTGTTGAAATCGCAATTACAAGTTTCGAAAATACACTTGTCGATAGACGAAATGAACAACAATTCGAATGTTGTGAACTATTACCTCGTTTCGCTTTTGAAATTGCCAACAGATACCAAGTTGAAAATTAACGAAAGTGATTTTATCAATTTCCAAATGAACAATATTCCTACGGATGAAAAACCTGCATTGGAAAATAGAAAGGATTTAGAAGCTATCAGCTATCAAGAAAAAGCAAGCAAAGCAGGTGTAAAAATGGCAAAAGGAGCTTATTATCCTACTGTTTCTCTTATTGGAGGTTATGCTTCATTAGGTTTGGAAAACGTGATTACGGTTCAAAATGCCATAAATTTTGGAGTAGGCGTTTCGTATGATTTAGGTGGAATTCTAAAAAACAGTTCTTCGATAAAAATGGCGGAAAGTAAATCGCTTGAAACTCAGAATTACAAAGAAATCCTCACCGACAATATCAAGGTTCAAGTAAAAAAAGCCATTGAAGATTATGATTTGGCTTTAAAACAAAATGAAGTTTACTTGGAAGCGGCGACTCAATCATCGGAAAATTACCGAATCGTAAAGGACAAATACGACAACGGACTTTCGAACACGAACGATTTACTCGAAGCCGATGTAGAACAACTGAGTTCAAAGATCAATAAAGCTTTGGCAAGAGCTACTATTATTCAAAAATACTACGAATTGCTTTCGACAACTGGACAATTATCCCAAACCTTCAACCTCCCGATAGCTTTTGGGGCAAAAAACTAAATATAATAGACCTTCATTATGGAAAAGAAAAAAACCAATAAAAAATTCCTTATCATATTTGCTGTATTGATACTTTTAGGTGGCACTTATGGAACGTATAAATACCTTCATTCTTTGTCTCACGAACATACCGATGATGCTCAAATTGAGAAAAATATGAATCCAATAATTCCTAAAATTTCGGGATATGTGAGCAAAGTGTACATCAAAGACAATGATTTCGTGAAGAAAGGCGATACTTTATTTACCATCGACACTCGCGATTATCAATTGAAAATTGAAGATGCAAATGCAGCTTTGGCCGCAGCCGAAGGAAGTTATGAAGTCGCCAAAGCCGATATTGGAAATGCTATGGCAAGCATTTCTGTCTCTGATGCCAATGTACAATCGGCTGGAGGAAATATTGAATCGGCTAAAATTAGGTTGAACCAAGTGACCAACGATTACAATCGATATAATAATCTATTTAAAAATCACACCATTACCAAACAACAATATGAACAAGCTTTGACCGCCAAACAAGAAGCCGAAAATCAGGTTCGTATTTTGCAACAGCAACAAAAAGCAAGTTCGTATCAAAAATCGGCGATCGTGGCCAAATCGAATGTTTCCAACAAGCAAACCGAAGTGGCTGCAGCCAATATCAAAAGAGCCCAAGCCCAACTGGACGCGGCAAACCTGAATTTATCTTACACCGTTATCACGGCTGCCATTGATGGTCAAGTTTCTAAAATTGACATCCAACCGGGACAATTAGTGCAACCGGGACAATCCTTGTTTTACATTATCAATAATTCCACGGCTTGGGTAATTGCAAATTTTAAGGAAACCCAATTGAACAAAATGATTATTGGACAACACGTAACGCTAAAAGTAGATGCTTATCCCGATTATGATTTTGAAGGAACGGTTACTTCTTTTTCGCCAGCAACTGGCTCAAAATTCTCTTTGTTGCCTCCCGACAATGCGACAGGAAACTTCGTAAAAACGATTCAAAGATTGCCTGTAAAAATAAGTTTGAACTCGGCTAACGATGCCGAAAAAATAAAATTATTGCGTCCAGGAATGAATGTAGAGGTCGATGTGCATTTGGATTAAGTCCTCTCCCAGACCCTATCCCAAGGAGAGGGAGAAGAAACCGAAAAGAAGGAAGTCGATTATTAAAATTTGAAATAGTTTTTTTTTTGCAAACTGTTGTTCGCTAGCCATCTTATTTAAGTTAAGGTTTTATTTGTCATTTCGACCAAAGGGAAAAATCGCATAAGATGCGCAACTAATGAGATTCCTCCTTTGTCGAAATGACAAAAGCGATTCAAATTTTATTTGCCCTAATGACTTGGTGCTTGCGTGAGGGATTGCAGTGGAGCTCTTTTTGGGAGTGGCTTTTTTGCCGCTCTCAAAAAAGCGGGAACGGAAAGCCCGACCCGTAGTTTTTACGGAGGGTCACGCCCAACTAATTTAAAATTCATTTTTAGAAAAATTGTATATAAAATGACACAAAATGCTGACGATGATTTAGTAGAATATGGTTTTAGGAGGGTTATTATTACCATAACTGCCGTCCTTTGTGCCTTACTGGAAATTGTGGATACCACGATTGTAAACGTGGCTTTGAACAATATGCGAGGAAGCCTTGGCGCCACACTGACGGATATTGCTTGGGTTATTACCGCTTATGCCATTGCCAATGTGATCGTGATTCCGATGACAAGTTGGCTTTCGCAACAATTTGGACGACGCAATTATTTTGCCGCTTCGATCATTATTTTTACCGTGGCTTCTTTTCTATGTGGGAATGCCGATAATATTTGGGAACTCGTTGCTTTTCGTTTCATACAGGGACTTGGTGGAGGAGCTTTGTTAGTAACGGCGCAAACCATCATAACCGAAAGTTATCCCGCCGCCAAAAGAGGAATGGCGCAGGCTATTTATGGAATGGGAGTTATTGTGGGACCAACGCTTGGACCTCCTTTGGGAGGTTATATTGTGGATCATTTTTCGTGGCCTTATATCTTTTACATCAACATTCCTATTGGGATTTTTGCCACTTTACTGACATTAATGTTCGTGAAAAGTCCGAAATATGGAGATAAACTCAAAGCCAATCAAGTGGATTGGTGGGGAATTTTCTTTCTGGCTTCTTTCATCGGTTCCTTGCAATTTGTTTTGGAACACGGACAACAAGATGACTGGTTTAACGACAACTTGATTACTGGATTAAGCGTGGTTTCCGTCTTTGGTTTACTGCTTTTTATTCAAAGAGAACTCACTTACAAACATCCAATTGTGAACTTAAAAGTATTGAAAAATACGAATTTGAGGGTCGGAACCATTATGAGTTTCATTATGGGTTTTGGGTTGTATGGTTCTACTTTTATCGTTCCGATTTACACTCAATCGGTTTTGGGTTGGAGTGCGACTGACGCGGGTTTATTATTGATTCCGAGTTCTATTACCACCGGAATTATGATGCCTTTCATAGGGAAAATGATTCAACGAGGCGTTCCGCAAGCTTATATGGTTGCCGTAGGTTTTTTGATCTTTTTCTTTTTCACTTTTTGGATGCACAACATCATTACTCCCGACACCAGTTCTGAAGAAATGTTTTGGCCCTTGATATTAAGAGGAGTTGGATTAGGTTTATTATTTGTGCCGATCACGACACTTTCTTTATCAACGCTAAAAGGAAAACAAATTGGCGAAGGCGCCGCTTTTACAGGTATGATGCGACAATTAGGTGGTTCATTTGGAATTGCCATTATCACAACCTTTATGGCAATTTTCAATCAGCAACACCGTGTAAATTTGATTTCGCATCTCGATCAAACCTCTTTTCAAGTACAACAAACGGTTCAAAGACTGCAACAAGGGTTTATGGCTAAAGGATTTACTTTCAACGAAGCTTTAGGGAAAGCCTACAAAGCCCTTGAATTTAAAGTGATGGTGCAAAGTTCGGTATTGACGTATATGGATATTTTTATGTATTTAGGAATCCTGTTTTTGCTCTGTATTCCTTTTATTCTTATGATTAAAAAAGGAAAAAATAAAATCGATCCTGCCGATGCGATGCATTAATTTAGAACGCAGATTTTAGAACGCAGATTTTAGAACGCAGATTTCAGAAGACAGAATATTGTTTTTAGAAAGCTGTTTTCTAAATTCTGAAATCTGCTTTATGAAATCTAAAATCTGCATTCTGCATTCCGCCTTCTATATTTTTTTCACATATTGCGTGATAATCACAATCGTTTGACCGTCCACACGACCTTCAATATACTCCGCATTTTCGTGATCTAATCTGATGTTTCTTACGGCAGTTCCTTGTTTGGCGACCATACTCGAGCCTTTTACTTTCAAATCTTTAATCAAGACTACAGAATCTCCAGTGGCAAGAATCACTCCGTTGCTGTCGCGGTGGATCACTTTGTTTTCATCGTCTTCGCCTTCACCAGTGGCTTGCGCCCAAGCTAAAGTGTCCTCGTCAAGATACATTTGTTCGAATAACTCTTGTGGCCATCCTGCTGCACGCATTCTGCTTAACATTCGCCAAGCTACCACTTGAACTGCGGTGTGTTCGCTCCACATACTATCATTTAGGCATCTCCAATGGTTTAAATCTACATTTGCAGGATTTTCTATTTGGTCAATGCAAGTGGTGCAGGCCAAAATACTTTCGTCCAATCCTCCTTTTTTTGTTGGTAAAACTTGGTAAACTTTTAAGTTTTCGGTTGCTCCACAAAGTTCACATTGCGAACCGCTGTGTTTATTTAATGTTCTTTCCATTTTTATTTGTCTAATTTATGCAGCGAAAGTACTGCGATAAAAGGCCTTTTGCAAGTTTATGGCAAAGGATTAATTTTTATGACAAACCTCAAAGGTTTAAAAAAACCTTTGAGCTTTTGTAATTGTGATCGAGTGAAAAATGTTCCCGTATGATTTTTGTTAAAATTACTTTTTAACTCGCACCGCATCAGGAACCAATATTTCATATTCCCCATGGTGTCGGATTACGTCACGGACGATGCTTGAACTGATAAAAGATGTTTTGGCAGCGGTCAATAAAAACACTGTTTCTATTTTTGATAATCGCCTATTGGTATGGGCGATGGCTTTTTCGAACTCAAAATCAGCTGGATTTCTTAGTCCGCGAAGGATGAAATTCGCATTAATTTTTTTGCATAAATCAATCGTTAATCCTTCGTAAGTAATGATGGAAATCTTAGGTTCGTCTTGGAAAGTTTCTTCTAGGAATTTTTTTCTTTCTTCAAGCGAAAACATATATTTTTTTTCGGCATTGACGCCAATGGCAATTACAATTTCGTCAAATAAGGGAATTCCTCTTCTGATAATATCTTCGTGACCTAAAGTAATGGGGTCAAACGATCCGGGAAAAATAGCTTTTCTCATTTTAAATTTTATTTATTTGTTTTTCAATTCTCGGATCTGGAATAATCCAAATCAAAGCAACCGCAATATATAATAATCCAGAAATCCAAGGCGATACAAAAGATAATGGTATTGCTAAAATATAACAAGCTAAAGATATTTTTCCTTTACGGTCTTTTTCGACCGCACGATTTAAAACGGAATCTTTGCCTTCTAGTTTTATAATTTTATTTTGGAGAATGAAATATGAAATAGCACACATCAACAAGATAAATCCATAAACACTCATAGGTACTGCGGAAAAATGTTGCGAACCAATCCAACTTGTGGCGAAAGGAATTAAGGACAACCAAAAAAGTAAAAAAAGATTACTCCACAAAATAGAACCATTCACTTTTTTTGTAGCTTGTAGCATATGATGATGGTTATTCCAATAAATGCCAATATAAACAAAACTTAAAACATAACTCAAGAAAACAGGAATTAAAGGTTTCAGAGATTCAAAACTATCTTTTTCCGGAGTTTTTATTTCCAAAATCATTATGGTGATGATGATGGCTAAAACACCATCGCTGAAAGCTTCGAGTCTGTTTTTGTTCATAGTTTAATTTAAATTAATTAGCGTTGGTTTTAACCGACGGCAATTGAAATTTGGTAAGCCAAAGCCCATTCTATGGCGTTAATGTTATGTTTTTCTTAAAGTTTTTATTGCTGGAACCCACTCTTCTTTGGAGCAAACCTCACATATTGCGGTTCCTTTTTTTGGTTTTCGGTATGTCCGCAAAAAGAGCAGGCATAGACGCCATCAGTTGGAATGTCTTTGTTTTTCTTGTGAAATAAAGCAGGTAAAATAGGCAATCCATATTGTACCTCTTTGTCATCATAATAAAACACGCTTACTTCTCCATTAGTTTCCAAAAAAGCATTTTTTATTTGACCCAAATGTGAGATGGATTTGATGCGAAGTTCGGAGAAAAATTCATCTTGCGCTAGGCTTTCTTTTTTAAAAGTAGTAACCGAAAATTTACCATCCTTGATAAGGCATTCTGTTTTTCCTTCAATGAATTCTTCAAATTTCTTGCTTTTTCCAGTAAGCCAAGTAACGGAACGGTATAAAATAATTATTACCATAAAAACCACTCCCGCGGGCACAATTCCAACATCTTCATAAAACATAGGATCGCCTGCTGCAGAACCCAATGCAATAATGATTACGGTTTCAAAAACCGATAATTGTTTTACGCCACGTTTCCCAGCTAATTTTAAAGTTAGCAATAGAATTATGAACATTACTGTGGAACGAAAAATAACTTCTAAAATAAAATTTTCAGGTAAATCATTATATAATAACCTGTCCCATTCAAAAATTTCTTTCATAATAATAATGGTTTGATATTTAGGCTAAAGCCAATTCTATGGCATTACTAAACAAATCTTCTAAAGAAATTCCTGCCACTTTTGCTTGTTGCGGAATTAAACTTTCGGTGGTCAGCCCAGGAATAGTGTTCATTTCGAGCATATAAGGTTCGCCGTCCACAAAGATGAATTCACTTCGGGAAAAACCTTTCATTTTCAAAACTTCGTAAGCGCGTTTTGCTACTTCGCTTACTTTTTGAGCCATTTCGTCCGAGATTCTGGCAGGTGTGATTTCCTGTGATTTTCCTTGGTATTTGGCTTCATAATCGAAGAAATCATTTTCCGAAACAATTTCGGTGATTGGTAAAACGATTATTTTTCCTTGATAATTAATCACTCCAACCGAAACTTCGATTCCGTCAAGGAAACTTTCGATGATGATTTCATTGTCTTCTTGGTAAGCGACTTCGATGGCGATGGGCAATTCGTTAGCCGTTTTTACTTTGGAAATTCCAAAACTGGAACCCGATTTGTTTGGTTTTACAAAGCAAGGCAAACCAACCGTTTTGACAATTTCGGACGTGTCAATATGATCGCCTTTGTTTAAATAATAAGAAGTCGCAGTTTTGATTCCGTAAGGTTTTAAAACCGAAAGCATATCGCGTTTGTTGAACGTCAGCGCGGATTGATAATAATCGCAGGAAGTTTGCGGCATCCCCATTAATTCGAAATACGCTTGCATTAAACCATCTTCGCCTGGAGTTCCGTGAATGGCGTTGAAAACACAGTCGAAAGTGATTTTAGTTCCGTTTACAGTGGTGGAAAAATCGTTTTTGTCTATTGGAAATTCAATTTCTTTGTCATCAACATAAACCCATTTTTCTTTGAAAATGTGAATTCGAAATCCGTTGTATTTGGTTTTGTCAAGAAATTGATAGACGACGTTTCCGCTGATTAAAGAGATTTTATATTCGCTTGAATATCCGCCCATTATGATGGCAATGTTTTTCATGTTTTGATCTTGGGTTAGTCCCGATAGCCATCGGGATGGGTTTTTGGGTAAATAAAATGTTACTGTTAATTGGGTGTTTTAGCCCCGATAGTAGTGAAAATCCTTTTGCGCCGTCCCGATAACTATCGGGATGGCGCGAAAGATTGTAACGGATAGCGGGAAAAAGCTCCTAAAAACGATTAAACAAAATTAGAATTTTTTTTCGAACGAAATAGCTTTATCTTTGTCCCTTATAAAAATAAATTTATGAGTTTACGTAAATATCTTAGCAGTCGTGCGTTTTTTGGACAAATGCTTGTGGCTATTGTGATTCTTGCCGTTTTGAGTTATTTGTTTATGCATTGGCTGACTTTTACCACCGATCACGGTCACGAAATCACGGTGCCCAATTTAGGCAAATTGACGGAGCAACAAGTCGAAGATAAATTGGACGAGTTGGACTTAGATTATGTGCTTTTAGACAGTGTGGATTATAATAGTAATTTTCCAAAAAGCACCGTGGTAGAACAAGATCCTTTGCCAGGAGCCAAAGTAAAAGAAGGCAGAAAGGTCTATATAAAAATTAATGCTTCGGGATTTTCGTCAGTAAAAATTCCTGATTTGATTGATAAAACCTATCGTGAAGCCGTTCCCACATTGAAAGCCTTAGGACTTGAAGAAGGAACGATTACTTATATTCCGAATCTTGGAAAAGATATGGTGCTCGAAATGCGTTTCAAAGGCAGAAATCTTAAAGTGGGTGACCGCGTTTTGAAAGCTTCCAAAATAGATTTGGTGCTCGGCGACGGCAAAGAAAGTTATGTAGAAACCGTTGATAGTACAGCTATACCAACAGAAGCAATACCTGCAAATGCACAATAATAGTGATACTCCCGAAGATTTAGAGGACGAATTATTTGAACATTATCGATTTGACGTTCCCAAAGGGCAGTTGCTTTTGAGAATCGACAAGTATTTAATGAATATGATTCCGAATGCGACTCGAAATAAAATTCAAAATGCAGCTACTGGCGGTGATATTTATGTGAATGATATTCCTGTAAAATCGAATTATAAGGTAAAACCTTGGGATGTGATTCGGATTATGTTATCGCATCCGCCGTTTGAAAATAGAGTTGATCCCGAAGATATTCCGCTTGATATTGTTTATGAAGACGATGCGCTATTGCTGGTGAATAAACCTCCTGATTTTGTAGTTCATCCCGGTCACGGAAATTATACAGGAACATTGGTGAATGCTTTGGCATTTCACTTTGAGAATTTACCCATGAACAGCAGCGAACGTCCAGGATTGGTGCACCGAATTGACAAAGACACTTCGGGACTTTTGGTGATTGCCAAAACTGAAGCCGCAATGACGCATCTCGCCAAACAATTTGAAGCCAAAACAACCGAAAGAGAATACATAGCGCTCGTTTGGGGAAATGTAATTGCTGACGAAGGAACGATTGAAGGCAACATTGCACGTCACGTCAAAGACCGTATGCAAATGGCTGTTTTTGCCGATCCTGAAATTGGAAAACCTGCCATTACTCATTATAAAGTATTGGAACGTTTTGGGTATGTGACTTTGGTTTCTTGTAATTTGGAAACAGGAAGAACACACCAAATTCGGGTTCACATGAAACACATTGGTCATCCTATTTTTAATGATGCCCGTTACGGTGGCGATTTGATTTTGAAAGGAACCACGTTTACCAAATACAAACAATTTATAGAAAACTGTTTCAAGGCGTTGCCACGTCAGGCTTTGCACGCCAAAACGCTTGGTTTTATGCATCCTACAACAGGAGAAATGATGCGATTTGATACGGAATTACCGCAAGATTTTCAGGATTGTATTGAAAAATGGAGAGGGTATTCAAAAACGCATAGTAGCGAAGAGGAATAAATATTGGGATTGTGTTAGAGATTGCATACAGCTGAATCGGATTTTGGCGGATAAAACGGATTTTATAATTGTTTAATTCGTAAAAATTTCTAACAAACAAATAATTAAAAATGAAAAGCTCTAATCGGAGCTTTTTTTTGTGGGTTCTTCTACATTTTAAAGCAACAATACCTTCTCATAGCAAACATTATTTCCAGATGTTAATGATTCTTTTAATAAGTGCGATGGTTTGGGTTGGTTTTTGCCCGTTTCTAAATCATATTTTTGGTATTAGAATGCAAAATTAATAGTTTTAAAGATAGTAATAAAGTAGCTTCTTGTTATTTCAATCGATTTCGTTAATAAGTAATATTCCATTTCACATGCTTTATGTTGTTTTTTGATTTATTGGCAGCAATATGACATTTTATTTTTTATTATATTTACTGACAGTTTTAGCAAAAACCTATTAAATAAATTACAATAAAGATATATAATGAAAAGAGTATTAGTAGCAACAGGTGGTGGAGATTGTCCCGGATTAAACGCCGTAATTAGAGCAATAGTAAAAAGAGCCGCACAAGAAAAAGATTGGGAAGTCATAGGAAGTATTCAATCCTTTGATGGAATTCTTCGGGAACCCACCGAAATTATGATTTTGGACGATAAAGCAGTAGCTGGAATTCATGTAGATGGTGGAACCATTATCGGAACAACTAATAAAGGAGGACCCTTTGCTTGGCCTATAAAAAATCAAGATGGTACTTGGGGCGCTGTGGATCGATCGGATGAAATGATCCGTAAATTGCAGCATTTGGGAGTTGAAGCTGTAATAAGTATTGGCGGCGATGGTTCTCAAAGAATTTCGCAGCAACTTTTCGAAAAAGGATTGAATATTATAGGAGTTCCCAAAACTATTGACAACGATTTATCGGCCACAGATTTTACTTTTGGATTTCAAACCGCGGTGCAAACGGCCACTGAAGCGGTGGATAAATTAGTTACCACTGCAGTAAGCCACAACCGTGTTTTGGTTCTGGAAGTAATGGGACGAAATGCAGGTTGGATTGCTTTAAACGCAGCAATTGCGGGTGGAGCGGAAGTGTGTTTGATTCCCGAAATTCCTTATGATATTGAATCGGTTGTCGAAAAATTGAATAGTCGATACAACAGTAAAGGAAAAGGAAATGCCATCGTGGTAATTGCAGAAGGTGCAATGCCAAAAGGCGGAACGTTATTGTCGGAAAAAAGTAGTGAAATAGGATACGAAAATCTGCGTCTAGGTGGAGTTGCCCATAAATTGGTAAATGATTTAAAAGCTGTAGGTTTTGAAGCCGATATGCGTGAAACGGTTTTGGGACATTTGCAAAGAGGCGGAATTCCAACGGCTTACGACAGAATATTAGCTACTCAATTTGGGGTAAAAGCTTTTGAAATGGTTTTGGAAGGCCACTTTGGACAAATGGCTGCATACAGACATCCAGATATTATTTCGGTTCCTTTTAAAGATGCCATTGATAATCCAAAATATGTGGATCCAAATTGCGATTTGGTAAAAACCGCCAGAGGTGTTGGAATAGATTTTGGTGATTGATTTAAAACCTATTTAAATTATACTGCAAAGCCCTTTCAGAGAATTATCGAAAGGGCTTTTTTGTGGTTTAGATTCTTTATTATTCTCCTGAAAACATTTTATTCATTCGAGTCTGCATTTCTTCTTTAGGAACGTCTTCAATGTGAGTTGCAATCATCCATTTATAACCAAAAGGATCAAGAACCTGTCCAGCCCGGTCACCATAAAATTCGTCTTTCACGGGCATAATTACGGTAGCTCCAGCATCGATGGCTTTTTGAAACGATTGGTCAACATCAGGAACATACAAACTAATTGTTACTGGATTTCCGCCTAAAGTTTCAGGGCTTTTGGTTCCCCAATCTGGGTTTTCGTCCGCCATCATTAATAATGAACCTTCAATTTCTAGTTCAGCGTGCGCTATTTTACCATCAGGCATTAACAAACGAAGTTTTTCAATTGCTCCAAATGCTTTTTTGTAAAATTCAATTGCATCGCTGCAATTTTTAATGTTGATGTAAACATTAAGCGAATTAGCTCCCGGATAAGTGTGTGATTTTTCCATAACTTTTAGTGTTTAATTTGTGAATGAGTTTAATAACGTAAAATATGCTTTAAAAAGTATTTGTTTATATGTTACGAGTGTTGGTAAAAGTTCTTGATATCGCTTTGTGTAGAACATCATCAGCAGTATAACTATTAAATCCATATTTTTCAACTAAATGATTTTTAATATCAGTCATATCCCAGCCATCAGTAAAATAAAGATAACTTGCATCTTTTGATGCTTCAACGAATAATTCGGATGTTATTTTTCTTTTAGAATTTATTTGTTCACCATTGTTTATTTGACTCATTACAAGCTGTTTTAATTCAAGAAGTTCTGCGCTTATTTGATTTGTCTCTTCAATTTGCGGTTTAATTTTCATAAACACAGGTAGAATCGAATCTGTTGGTGATTCTAAAATTTCTTCGATAGATTTAGTAATACTATTTTTTAAATCTAAAGCCCAAGTTGGATTTTTTGTATCATAAATCAAAATACGTAAAAATCTTAAATCAAAGGGGACATTTTCAATTGTATCACTTATGATAATGACTGGTTTTGCTATAGCGTGAGCCAATCCAAGTTCATACATAACATTTGGATTTAATCCAGTAATATCTGCTAATAATATTTTAGAATGATTTATATATTCCCAAATATCTTTTATTATTGGACTTGGTCTAAATAGACTATCTGCTCTTTTTGAATTAAAATTTAAATTTTCAATTGCGGGTTTATAAATCTGTTCGTAATATGAATCAAATGGGGAACCAAATGGCATCATTACAAAGCATATGTTTTCATTGGATTTAATCATTGTATGTTTTGTTTTTTGTAATTTATTTGATTGTTTTTTATCTTAGAATTTTTTTTCCCAAATATACCAAAATAAACAAACCAAACCTTTTCTTACTTATCAAATTTAATCCCTTCATAAAGAGATCCCTGTACAATTTCTCTACGCTCAATTTCCTTCTCCATATACGTTTGAATTTGCGTTTTTTTCAAGCCCCAATTGGGAGCAATCAGCAATTCCCAATCAGAAATTCCAAACAAACGCTGGATGACGATATCGGGACGCAACAGCGGAATCAATTCGCAAAGCAAATCGGTGTATTCTTCCAAAGTGAAGAGGTTGAAAGGATTTTTCTTGTACTTAACTCCCATAATCGAGCCTTCGACGATGTGCAAATGATGGAATTTCACGAATTTAATCTGCGGAAAACGGTTGATTTCGTGAATGTAATTTAGCATCATTTCCAGCGTTTCCCAAGGAAAGCCAAAAATAGTGTGTACGCATAAATCGATTTTGCTGTCTTTCAACAATTCGACTGCGGCGACAAATTCGGCGTGACTGCAACCTCGGTTAATTTGCTCCAAAGTTTCGTCGTAAATGGATTCCATTCCCATTTCTAAATCAACGTCAAATCGGTCGCAATAACTTTCCAATAAAGCTACTTTTTCGGCATCGATGCAATCCGGACGCGTTCCTACAGAAAAACCTACCACATCTTGGGTATTGACAGACAAAGCCTCGTCGTACATTGGTTTTAAAATGGAAACCGGAGCATAAGTATTGGAATTCGGCTGAAAATATACAATAAATTTATCGGCTTTGTAGTGATTTTTGGCGCGTTCCATTCCGTCTTTCAACTGCGATTTCATAGTCAATGAAGTTCTGGAAATTTCGGGTGTAAACGAATCGACATTGCAATACGTGCAACCGCCATAACCTTTGTTCCCGTCTCTATTTGGGCAAGAAAAGCCACCGTCAACAATGACTTTATAGACGCATTGTCCGTTATATTTTTTACGCAAGTGTGCGCCGTAATTATTGTATCCTTTGGCTTCTGAATTGGGTGTTTTGCTCATTCGTCAAAAATACGAAATTTGATTTATTAGGATTGAAAATGATTTTTATTTATTCATTTGAAGTCGCATCAGCAGATCCGTTTGTATATCTTTTCCAAGGAGAAAATATAAAACCATTTTTAGTATAAAATTGAAGTGTGCGGTAATTATCCTCACAAAGTCGGAAATTGTTGCTTTTTTAATTATAATTGGGTTCATAAAAGTGGTGGAGGTTCTGTTTTTATTTCATTCAAAAATACAAAAATAAAATCTTTGTCAATTTTGGTTTACGGTTTTCAGTTTGTACTTTTGAAACTTTCCATAAAGAAAATTAAAAGATGAAAATTGTCCTATCGCCAGCAAAATCCTTGAATTTTGAAAAAATATTGCCCACAGCAAATCATTCCGAAGCGAAATTCCTAAAAGAAGCACGCCAAGTTCACAAAGTGCTGAAGCAAAAATCGCCCAAACAACTTTCGGAATTAATGGATATTTCAGATAAATTAGCCGATTTGAATTGGAAGCGCAATCAAGATTGGAAAACACCTTTCAGTTCAGAAAATGCACGTCCAGCGGTTTTTGCTTTAAATGGTGATGTTTATACTGGTTTGGATGCCTATTCAATTCCATTAGAAAAACTGGATATTTTGCAAGACCGTTTGCGAATCTTATCCGGTTTGTACGGACTCTTGAAACCATTAGATTTGATTCAGGCTTATAGATTAGAAATGGGAACCAAATTACTCATTGGCGAAAGCAAAAATCTATACGAATTTTGGAAACCCATCATCTCCAAAGCCTTAAACAAAGACCTCAAAAAAGGGGAGTTATTCATCAATTTGGCGAGCAACGAATATTTCTCAGCTGTGGATGTAAAGGCCTTGAAAGTTCCAGTCATTACTCCAGAATTCAAAGATTATAAAAACGGAAAACTCAAAATAATTAGTTTTTTTGCCAAAAAGGCTAGAGGTTTGATGGTGCGTTACATCATTGACACAAATGCCGAAACTATCGAAGATTTGAAAGATTTCAACTATGAAGGTTACCAATTTGATGCCAATTTATCGAAAGAAAATCATTTGGTTTTTACGCGATAAATTTAAGAAAACAGATTTTAGAATTTAGAAGACAGCATTCTAAAAATTATATTCTGTCTTCTGAAATCTGCGTTCTGAAATCTGCTTTCTGAAATCTGCAAACTACTCTTCTTCTTTCTTAATCACCTTTCTAGCCACTTCAATTTTAAACTTCTTGCCTTTCATTTTTTCGTCCTTGATGTTGTGAAGCAAGTCTTTTACCTTATTAAATTTTACGGCGGCAAACGAAATAAAATCCTTGACTTCTATTAGTCCCAAGTCGCCTTTTTCCAACTTTCCTTTTTGGGAAAAGAAACCGACAACATCAATTTTGTTCAGTTTATTTTTCTTTCCACCACTGATGTAGATGGTTTGAAATTCGGGTGGTTTTGGTAAAGTGGTCGAATTTTCCACTTTTAAAACTTCCATTTCATAATCGATATAATCGAGTTTTTTCTCGCTTTCGTGAGCTATAATATAAGCTGTTCCAGAAGATAACATTCGAGCGGTTCTTCCGTTTCTATGCGTGAATTCGTCTTCTTTTGAAGGCAAATGGTAATGAATAACGTGTTTCATTTCGGGAATATCGAGTCCACGAGCGGCTAAATCTGTCGTAATTAAATAACTTACACTTCCGTTTCGGAACTGGATTAAAGCGCGTTCACGCTCGTCCTGATCCATTCCGCCGTGATAATACGTGGCGTAAATTCCTTTTTCGTTCAAAGTGTCACTAATTCTTTCGGCAGCATCTCTGTGATTGCAAAACACCAATGCCGATTGCGATTTTAACGAACAAATCAGGTTGAATAAACTTCCCATTTTATCCTTTTCTTTCGAAATGACCATTTTCGTGGCAAGATTGGTTGCTTCTTCTTCATTTGGAATAAAGTCCAAAATCGTTGGATTAACTACTCTAGTATATTTTGGAATTTCAATATCGGAAGTTGCCGAAACCAAAACGCGTTTGTTTAGTTTAGCTAATTTTCCAACAATGAAAGACATTTGCTCGTGAAAACCCAATTGCAAAGATTTGTCAAATTCGTCGAGAATCAAGGTTTCTATTTTGTCCAAGCGAAAAGTGCCTCGGTCAATATGATCGGCGATTCGTCCTGGAGTTCCAATTAAAACCGCTGGCGGATTGCTTAAATTCTTAATTTCGGTTTCGATGGAATGTCCGCCGTAGCAAACATTTACTTTATAATCGGTTCCCATTTTTTTCCAAACTTGCTCAATTTGCAATCCTAATTCTCTTGAAGGAACTAGAATCAAACATTGGACAGAAAGTATTTCGGGTTTCAACATTTCGAAAATAGGCAACAAGAAAGCCAGTGTTTTCCCGGAACCTGTTGGCGAAAGCAGTAAAATATTATTGTCGCTCAAAATGGTTTCTTGAGCAGCGATTTGCATTTCGTTTAGGTTTTCGATACCTAAATTGAGAAGTATATTATTAGAATGGTGCTTTTTATTCATTTTGCAAAGGTAGTGAAAAAGTTCGCAGTTGGCAGTTGGCAGATTTCAGTCAAGAAAACCGAAACCAATTGGCAAACTAAAACTTTTTTTTCATTCTAAAACCGGAATTCTGCAGCCTGAAATCTGACAATTAAAAACTAATATTCTCTTCTTCGAATAATAACTTAATGTTTTCGTACGAATTTTTCAAAGCGCCTTTCATCTCAGTTGGATTGAGCCAAACCGCTTTTTCGATGCCTTCTTCAATTTGTCCCACCGGAATTCCATCATAATCTGAAGTCATTTCAAACCAATGCGTAATTTTAAGTCTATAAGTTCCATTTCGACGGAAAATATGATACGTTTTTTGAAGTTTTTTAATTATTTTTAATTGATTAACGCCAGTTTCTTCTTCAACTTCGCGCATTGCAGTATTTTCAATTTCTTCTCCTTTTTCGGTTCCACCTTTGGGTAAATCCCATTTTCCTCCTCTGAAAATAAATAAAACCTCTCCTTTTTTATTGTAAACTAATCCACCTCCTGCTTTAGAAACAGGAATTTTGGATTTCAAAGTTTTCATAATTTCCTTTTCATCGGGATGATAGAGATATGCTTTTTGAATTTTATTTTGAAATATTTTTACTATAAGATGCACTATATCAACACTTTCTAATAGGAATAACTGAAAATTAGTCTCTTTTGAGATTTCATTTGTCAAAAAAAGTGGTTTGTCGTTCACAAAAACTTTATACATTTGTATTATGATATTTAATAAAGATACTGCCGAGAAAACTGCCGAATTGCTTTTGCAAATTAATGCAATTAAATTGAATCCAAGAAATCCTTTTACGTGGGCTTCGGGATGGCAATCACCAATTTATTGCGATAATCGAATAATCCTCTCATTTCCAATCATAAGGAATTATGTTCGAGATGAATTTTCAAAATATATTGAAAAACAATTTGGAAAACCCGATGTAATTGCCGGTGTAGCTACAGGAGCTATTGGAATTGGCATTTTAGTTGCCGAAAGTTTAGGCTTGCCATTTGTATATGTTCGTCCAGAACCCAAAAAACACGGAAGACAAAACCAAGTAGAAGGCTTTCTGCAAAAAGGCCAAAATGTGGTCATTGTCGAAGATTTGATAAGTACTGGAAATAGTAGTTTGATGGCTGTTGAAGCTTTGCGAAGCGAAGGTGCAAATGTGAAAGGGATGGCTGCCATTTTTACTTATGGTTTTGATGTTGCCCAAGAAAACTTTAAGAATGCTAATGTGGACGTGTTCACTTTGAGTAATTACCAAAATTTATTGAATTTGGCGGTTGCCAAAAGATATATTACCGAGGAAGAAGAACTAACATTGAGAGAATGGAATTTGAATCCATCTACTTGGACTACAAAAGTTTAAAGTAAAGAAAACAAGATTATTGCCCGTAAATATTCAAATAAGAAAATAAAAAATGAACCTAGAAAGTCCCAAAGTTACTGTCCAAAAACCAGCACAAGAGTTGTTCGGTTTGTTAAGTGATGTTCGAAATTTCGAAAAATTAATGCCGGAAAATATTGCAAAATTTGAAGTTATCGGTGACGATGCTTTTATTTTTGGATTAAAAGGAATGCCAGAAATAAAACTAAAAATGAAAGAAAAAATAGCACCAAATAAAATAGTTCTTGGGGCAGCAAGCGACAAATTACCTTTCACATTAGTGACAAATATTAATGCAGTTTCAGAGCATTCAAGTGATGTAAAACTCGATTTCGAAGGCGAATTTAATGCAATGATGGCGATGATGATAAAAGGTCCAATTTCGAAATTTATAGAAACTTTGGCTGGAAATATGTCGAAATTATAGATGAGAGACAGAAAGATAATAGATTTAAAAGACTATAAACTCAACTTATTATTTTGTCTTTCATCTATACGTCTTTCATCTATACATCCTAATACAACATTTGAATTTCTTTAATATCAAACTCGGAAACGGAATCGTCTTCGAGAAGAATTTCTAGTTTTCCAACGGGAGAAACACCGTGAATAATTCCCATAAAATTTTGTTGATTTTGGTCTTCGAATGGCATTGGAATTCCTTTTTTGAAAAGTTTATTGGCAAAAAACGACCAAAAATAATCGGAATTATGAAACCACAATTCTATATTTTGTTCCAAATTTTCGACAATCTTCAAAAGAATTTCGTCCTTATCGAAAGTGGTGTCACAAATCACAGCTAAAGAAGAGGCTTTGGGCAAATCTTCAAAATTAATTTGGTTAACATTCAAACCCAAACCTGCAATAGAATTAATGCTTCCATCACTTTTTATACTGTTTTCAATCAGAATTCCGCCTACCTTTTTGTTATATGACATAATGTCGTTAGGCCATTTAATGCTTAATTCAGGAATGTTTAAATCTTCTAAAACCTGAATTACGGAAACGGAAACTACAATATTGATGTCAAATAGTTGATTAATATCTGTAACAAAACCGTTAATCAAGACACTCATTATTAAGTTTTTACTAGGCTCAGAATCCCAAACCGAACCCATTTGTCCCTTGCCTTTGGTTTGATTTTCGGCGGTGACCACGGTAAAATTTTCCAGTACTTGATTGCTCGATAATCCTTTTAGGAACTCATTTGTGGAATCTATGGCATCGAGTTTGATTAGTTTCATAAATATTTTTTTGTGAACAGAATTTAATATTATGTTAAGGTTCAAAAATAATCACAAAAAATGGTAACTTTACAAACTTATTTAAAAATAATTCATGGCAAAAAAGACAATAAATAATGATGTTCTTCTGGCTAACATCATCAAAGGAATTGAGGAAGTAAAAGGAAATGATATTGACATCCTAGATTTAAGAGAAATAGACACGGCCGTTTGCGACTATTTTGTTGTTTGCAACGGTAACTCAAACACTCAGGTTAACGCCATAGTTAACTCCATTCAAAAAATAGTTTCAAAGGAATTGAAAGACAAGCCTTGGCATGTGGAAGGATCTGATAATGCCGAATGGGTTCTTATGGACTATGTAAGCATTGTGGTTCACGTTTTCCAAAAACATATTCGGGAATATTACAACATCGAAAGTCTTTGGGGAGATGCCAAAATCACAAAAATCGAGAATAAATACTAAAGAAATACACCTGTAATGGCAAAAGATAATAATCCGAATTCGAATAAATTTAAAATAAGTCCTTGGTTAATTTACTCAGCAATATTGCTGGTTTTTTTATCCATAAGCTTTTTTACCGGCGGTTCCAGCTTTCAAGAACCTGCGCAATTAACCTCTTCAAATTTTAATGCGTATCTAGAGAAAGGGCAAATAGAAAAAGTAATTGTTTACAATAAAGCAGATGCCGAAGTTTTTCTAACTGCTGCCGCTTTAAAAGATCCAGCCAATAAAAAAGTAGCAAAAGATATTTTAGACCGTCCAAACAAGGGACCTCACTATACTTTTACCATTGGTAACGATCAATTATTCCAAACTAAATTGGAGAAAGCAGTTGCTGAAGGAAAATTAAAAGATTATAATTTCTTACCCAAAAATAACTGGACGGATATTCTTGTAAGTCTTTTGCCAATCATCATTATCATTGGTGTATGGATCTTCATAATGCGAAGAATGTCTGGCGGTGCAGGCGGTGGCGGTGGACAGATTTTCAATATTGGAAAATCGAAAGCCAAGCTTTTTGACGAAAAAACAGATATTAAAACTTCTTTCAAAGATGTTGCAGGTTTAGAAGGTGCAAAAGAAGAAATACAAGAAATTGTAGAATTCCTGAAAAATCCAGAGAAATATACCAATTTGGGAGGTAAAATTCCCAAAGGCGCACTTCTTGTAGGTCCGCCGGGAACAGGAAAAACACTTTTGGCGAAAGCCGTAGCTGGCGAAGCTCAAGTGCCATTTTTCTCTTTATCAGGTTCTGATTTTGTGGAAATGTTTGTTGGTGTTGGTGCCTCAAGAGTGCGCGATTTATTCAAACAAGCTAAAGAGAAATCTCCGGCAATCATTTTTATTGATGAAATTGATGCTGTGGGAAGAGCTAGAGGAAAAAATAATATGTCAGGCGGAAATGACGAACGCGAAAATACATTAAACCAATTGCTTACTGAAATGGATGGTTTTGGTACCAATTCCAATGTGATTGTTTTAGCGGCAACAAATAGAGCCGATGTATTGGACAAAGCCTTGATGCGTGCTGGTCGCTTTGACAGACAAATTTTTGTAGATTTACCAGACATTCGCGAACGCGCCGAAATTTTCTTGGTACACCTTGCTCCATTGAAGAAAGTGGAAGGTCTTGACTTAGATTTCCTTGCCAAACAAACTCCAGGTTTTTCAGGAGCCGATATTGCCAATGTATGTAACGAAGCTGCTTTGATAGCTGCTAGAAATAATAAAACCGCAGTTGATAAGCAAGATTTCTTGGATGCTGTAGATCGAATTATTGGAGGTTTAGAAAAGAAAAACAAAATAATTACTCCAGAGGAAAAGAAAGCCATTGCGATTCACGAAGCGGGTCACGCAACGGTGAGTTGGATGCTAGAACACGCTGCACCACTTATCAAAGTAACGATTGTTCCTCGTGGACAAAGTTTAGGAGCCGCTTGGTATCTTCCTGAAGAAAGACAAATCGTAAGAACAGACCAAATGCTAGACGAAATGTGCGCCACGATGGGCGGAAGAGCTGCTGAAAAAGTGACTTTCGACCGAATTTCTACTGGAGCACTTAGCGATTTAGAAAAAGTAACCCGACAAGCTCGTGCTATGGTAACGATTTATGGTTTGAACGAAAAAATAGGGAACGTTACTTATTATGATTCAACTGGGCAAAGTGAATACAGTTTTTCTAAACCCTATTCAGAGGAAACAGCGAAGACCATTGATAAAGAAATTTCGATATTAATTGAAAGTCAATATGAAAGAGCCATTAAAATATTGGAAAAAAATAAAGACAAACTAAATCAACTGGCTGATATCTTAATTGAGAAAGAAGTGATCTTTAAAGACGACTTAGAAACCATTTTTGGAAGAAGAACTTTTGACGACAATCTTGAAGAAGTAGTCTCTTAAAACCATAAAATACATAATAATTTAAAATCTTAATTCAAAAGTGACTTTTGAATTAAGATTTTTTTATCTTTGAACGTTTTCAAATAGTTTATAAAGTAGTATAGCAAAATATGAGTCTTTTTAGAAAATTTTTCGGTTCAAATAATCCAGATTCAGAGGGTGATAAGGATAAAGAATTTAGCAAATTCTCTCCAGATCATGATGCCCCGATAGAGGAGCAATTCATCTATACTTTCAAAAAAAATGGAGGTAAATTTTTATACTGTGAAAATCAAGCTGAAGTAAACGAACAGTTCGAAAATATCCTTGAAGAAAATGACTGGTTCGAAGGCGAAGCTTTGTGTTATGAACCGGAACTTTTTACCCTTCTTGAAGAAAATAAAATTACGCATCAAAAAACAAAAAACCCTGCTTTTCTTTTGGCAAATTGCGAAAATTTAATTGCCGATGAGGGTTCAATATTGTTTTCATCTAAACAAATTAAGCAAAATAAACCCAACGAATTGCCTGCCAATATTATTATTATAGCAACTACCAGCCAGATTATTGGATCAAAAAGCGATGGTTTAAGTGTGATAAAAAAGAAATACATAAAAGATTATCCTACAAACATTACAACTATAAAATATTTCGAAAAAGTGGAAGAGGAAGATTTTACCCAATATGGGAGCACTGCAAAAAATCTATATTTATTGCTTTTAGAAGATCAATAGGATGAATGAAACACTCAAGAGATCAATATCTGGTGCTATTTATGTAATGTTATTACTCTTTTCGATACTGTATTCGACTGAAAGTTTTTTTGTCTTGTTTGGAATATTTTTAATAATTGCTATTTATGAGTTTTGCAATTTAATTCAAATCCATAAATTACTTCCTATTATTTTGGGAACGGTACTTTATACAGTTGTTACATTAGTAAGTTGTTACAATAAAATTACTACGGATACCGTAAATACTATTTTCAATACCGATTTTAATTTTTCAATAAATATAAAACAATTGGACATCATTTTATTGGTGATAACGCTTGTAGTTTGGATAAAGTGCGTATTATTTTTATTTTATGACACAATTCGAAATACAAGTATCTCGTCAAAATATTTATATTTATTAGGGTATATTATTTTACCTTTTATATTTATCACAAAAATATCATTTGGAGTAAATGACTATAATCCTAAAATTATAATTGGA
>JAAFGY010000108.1 GCA_010365135.1 Flavobacterium sp. | reverse complement strand
ATGAGATTTTGACCTTTAAATATTTCCATTTTTTCTATGTTTTACTAGACTTTAAAGATATGTAATTAAGTGCTTACCTCAATAAATTTTATTGCAGATGGTTAGTTTTTTCTGACTTTAATGATATTTTAATGTGATACTCTCAATTTCTTTTTTTAATCTTTCCAATCTGTCTTCTATAATGTAATCTGAGTACCAATACTTGCCTGTTGCCGGGCCAAGAAGGTTTTCAAATTTCTCGTGTAAAATTGGTGAAGATTTACTTGTGAGCTCGGTAAAAACAAAATCGGCATCAGAAGTCGACAAATTAAAATTATTTGAAAGTTCTTCAATAATTTTTTTTTTATCCAATTTCGCATTGCTATTGATAAATATGGAATTGAGAAAATTCCTGTATTTCAAAAATTTTGCTTTAATTTCAAACAATTCTATTTCTAATAATTTTATTCGTTGTTCGTACTGTTTTTTCGTGTTTTCGATAAACGGTTTGTATAGTTAGTTTTTCGTTAGGATTTTTTTCTAAATCAATGATTTTGTCACTTACTATTTTTTCAATATCCGTCTGGAAATTATATACTTTATATCTTCGCCCGAAGATTTCTTTAGTTCCTCCTCGATAACCATCATCGTAATCATACTCATCATATTTTCGATTATGCGAAGCCGTAATCATCTTTTTTTGTTTATCTAAATATTGGTCGAAAATTTCGCTAAGTTCCGAATGATAATAAATTAGAATTTTAGCTTTTTCAACCAATTTCGCTTTTTTTTCATTACGGCTATGACAATATACTTTTACTGCGAAAAATATCCCCGCACCAATTGCTACAATTCCAATTTTTTCTAGTATATTCATATACGTTCTTTAAAATTCCACCAACGTTTCCTTGCTAGAGCTTGTGGCGGCTTATGGAAAGCTTTTTTTTCCATAACCGACCAAGCGAAGTTATGAAAATTAGATGAACAATTTACCGATAAACGAGCCATAAGTTTTAGCAATTGTTGGCGTTAGTTACTTTATTTTTCCGCTAAATCTCCGATAACTTTTATCGTATGAAATTATGCCTTCAATTTTTTCTTCATTATATTCCATAATCACTTCAAATTCTTTTCCGTCTTCAAGTTCTTCTATCTCAGAATTAAATTTATTATGATATGTGTTTTGAAGTAAAGCAGATTTTAAAAATATAATTGTCCAATCGTCAAAAGACAATTCCTCTGTTAAGTATTTTACTCCGTCATAATTTTCAAAAACTAAATTATTTCCATTTAAGCTAAAATGATAAAGAGAATGTGCAAACGCATTTCTCAATTGTGAAGAATAGCAATCTTTGAATATGTCATAGATTTTTAAATTATGCTTTTTAAAAACTTCTCTAATATTATCCTTAACGAATTTATATTTTGAATCTTCAGGTATTTTTACATTCCAGTCATATGGTTTAGAATCACAAAAATCTGCGAGTTTTTTAAAATTTGCAAGATTATGTTTTGATTCCCATAAATGAGAATATATCATTAATTCTATTGTAAGAGTAAATTTAGAATCGACTGAATTTTCTGTTTGAAAATTATATCTTTCAGTTAAGTATTGTAGTAAAAAATCAACACGATGTCTGTCTATTCTTTCTTGTATTGAATTATCTAGTTGCCAAGGGCTAAAGATTCCTCTAGCTTCTGGGTCATAAGTTGATCTCGACAAGAAAAGAATATAATCATTCTTATTTTTTTCATTCTTTTTTGCAAACTCAAAAGCTTCATTAACTATTTTTTCAACTTCAACTTTTAATTTTCTAAGTTCATCTCTTCTTATCATTTCTATTTGGTTGTTGAATTTCCGGATTCGCGAGCTAATTACAGCCAATTTGTATATAGGTGAAACAAACCTTCGTAATATACACCCATTTTGGGGTAGATTGGCGAAGGTTTGTTTCGCTTTAATGTTTTTCAAAAATCATAAAAATAGTATTACAAATTATAAAAAGGACTTTTAATTTGAAGACTCCGATAATAACACAATTTTAATCCATATGAACATTTTCCATAGTTGTCAACTGCCTATTTTAGTATCTTCTTTTAATTTCACTTCATTTTTATCACCCAATGTAACAGTTGTTACTGAACAACTTTTTTCCGGAATATATCTTTGCCCCATAATCAAGAACAATTAGTATGAGGAACATCAATTTAATAGTATTCATTGGAACTCTTTCCATTTCAACTTTAAGTTTTGGGCAAGATACCTTGGTCATTTCCAAAAAAGAAATTGTACAAAGAGCCAACGACAAAAACCTGCAACTCCAGATTGCGAATCAAGCCTTCAAATCGGCACAAGCAGATTACAGACAATCAAACGCCCTTTTTTTACCGAGTATTACGGCTTCGCACACCGCAATATCCACTACCAATCCCTTGATGGCTTTTGGCTCCAAATTGAATCAGGAAGTTTTAACAGCTTCGGATTTTAATCCTGCTTTGTTGAATAATCCTGCGGCAACCCAAAACTACGCCACCAAAATTGAGGTCTTGCAACCGCTAATCAATGTGGATGGATTGTATGGACGTCAAGCCGCCAAGTCCAAAATGGAAGCTTTTCAATTGCAAACCGAACGCACTGGCGAATACTTGGCTTTGGAAGTCAATAAATCGTTTATGCAATTGCAGTTGGCGTACAAAGCGGTTAAAGTTTTAGAAAAAGCAAATGCTACGGCTGATGCCAATTTGAAACTAGTGGAGAATTATTTCAAGCAAGGAATCCTTCAAAAAACGGATTTATTGTCGGTTCAAGTTCGGGTCAACGAAATCAAAAATCAATTGCAATACGCCAAAAGCAACGTGCAAAACGCTTCCGATTATTTGGCTTTTCTGCTCAACGAAGACAATAGCAATAAAATCTATAAACCCTTGGAAGAGTTAGATAATACGATTTCTATATCAAGTAGCAATACAACTCTTTCGGGCAACAGAAAAGACATTTTAGCAATGGATAAATCATCTGAAGCCTACGCCAAAATGTTACAATCGAGCAAGATGAATTTCTTGCCCACCTTGAACGCTTTTGGAAGTTACGAAATGTACGATGACACCCTTTTTGGAACCAATGCCCAAGGGTATTTGGTGGGAGCACAATTGTCTTGGAAAGTTTTCGATGGTTATAAATCCATTGGAAAAATGGAAAAAGCCAAAGCCGAATACCAAAAAGCGGCAGTGGAAACCCAACAATACAAATCGCAAAGCCAACTGGAACTCAACAAAACCAATCGCCAGTTGAAAGACGCCGAAAACAAAGTAAATCTTGAAAAACTAGCCTTGGAACAATCGCAAGAAGCTTATAGAATTCGAAGCAATCGTTTCACCCAAGGTTTAGAAAAAACCACCGATTTATTGCAAGCAGAAACTCAAATGTTCCAGAAAGAATTGGAGTTGCTGCAAGCGGTTTTCGAATATGATTTTACACAGGAATATTTACAATTTTTAACAAAATAAAAGACTAACACTAACCCTGACAGGGTTTTGAACCCTGTCAGGGTTGAAAATATAACAACTATGAAAAAAATAATTACAATACTTTCCATCAGCACATTATTGATGGTTTCTTGTGGAAAAGACAAGAACGAAACAATTGCAAAAGAAACCCCGATTGCAGTCAAAGTAAGCGGAATTTCCGCCAACAACAACAGTCCGTTTGTAACGGCAAGTGGAAAAATTGAAGCCGAAAATTCAGCCAATTTGAGCACTCGAATGATGGGTTATGTGACTAAACTTCACGTGAAAGTGGGACAAAAAGTAGGAGCAGGGCAATTGTTGGTCAGCATCAACAACACCGAATTACAAGCCAAAAAAGCGCAAGTGGATGCGAGTATTTTGCAAGCCACTGCGGGTTACAACAACGCCAAAAAAGACTACGATCGTTTTGTGAATTTGTTTAAACAACAATCGGCTTCGCAAAAAGAATTGGACGATATGACGGCTCGTTACGAAATGGCGAAAGCCGGTTTGGAAGGCGCGAAACAAATGCGAAACGAAGTAATGGCCCAGTTTTCCTATTCGAATATCACGGCTCCTTTTGCGGGAACGGTCACTAATACTTTCGTAAAAGAAGGTGATATGGCAAACCCAGGAATGCCGCTGGTGAGCTTGGAAGGAGTTTCAAGATTGCAAGTTACCGCAATGGTTTCAGAAAATGACATTGCTTCCATCAAAAAAGGAATGGCGGTGAAAGTTTTGGTCAAATCGTCAAACGATAATCTAACAGGAAAAGTAAGCGAAGTAAGTGTTTCGGCAACGAATACTGGCGGACAATATTTGGTAAAAATCAATTTAGACAAAACCGATAGTTCTGTTTTATCAGGAATGTTTGTCAATGTGCAATTTCCTATTGAAAACAAAGTGCAAACTGCTCATAGTGAAATGGTTTTAGTACCCGAAACGGCTTTAATAAAACAAGGACAATTGACAGGAATTTACACCATTGGAACAGGAAATGTCGCTATTTTAAGATGGTTGCGAATAGGCAAAAACTTTGGCAATCAAGTAGAAGTTTTATCTGGTTTGTCAGCCAATGAACAATACATTGTTTCGGCAGACGGGAAGTTGTATAACGGAGCTTTAGTTAGTATTCAGTAAGCAGGTTGCAGAAAGCAGATTTCAGATTTCAGAATGCAGAGGTTATAAAAAAATCATTGTTAATTCCGCGTGAGGGATAGAAGTGGAAATCCTTTTTGTTTTTTCTTTAAAAACAAAAAGATTGTAACGGATAGCCCGACCCGACCTTTTCGGGAGGGTCACGCCCAAATAAATAAAACAAAATGCAAGAAGGTATTTCAGGTAAAATAGCCCATTTTTTCATCAATTCGAAATTGACCATTTTGTTGATGGTGGCCTTGATGATTATTGGCGTGTACAGTTCGTTTCTGATTCCAAGAGAAGAAGAACCGCAAATTAATGTTCCGATGGCCGACGTTTTGGTGGGGTATCCGGGAGCGAGTCCGACCGAAGTGGAAAGCCGTGTGGCGAAACCATTGGAAAAAATTATTTCGAACATCAAAGGCGTGGAGCACGTGCACACGATGGCGATGAACGGGCAGGCGATGCTGATTGTCCAGTTTTATGTGGGGCAAGATGTAGAGCGTTCGTATGTAAAATTGTATGACGAATTGGCGAAACACGAAGATTTATTTCCGAAAGGCGTTTATAAACCAATGGTAAAAACCCGTTCGATTGACGATGTGCCAATGTTGGGATTAACGCTTTGGAGTGAAACCCAAGACGATTTTCAGTTGCGTCAAATAGCCGAAGAAGTGACTTCGGAAATTGAAAAAGTGAAAGATGTGGCGATTACCAAAGAAATTGGAGGTGCCAATCGCGAACTGAAAGTAGTTTTGGACAAAGATAAAATGGCCGAAAACGGCGTGGATGCTTTAGGAATTATGCAAATGATTCAAGCCAATAACGGCAGTTCGCAATCGGGTAGTTTTGTGCAAAATGACCAAGAATATTTGGTTACAACAGGACAATTTTTATCGAATGCTGAAGATGTAGAAAATTTGGTTGTTGGTGTGAATAAAAATATGCCGGTTTATTTAAGACAAGTGGCAACAGTAAAAGACGGCCCATCAACACCAAGAAGTTATGTATCTTTTGGCTATGGCAAAACCAACGAAAAATTCAAAACTGCCAAATCAGAATATCCAGCTGTAACGATTTCCATTGGAAAAGTGAAAGGCGCAGATGCGATGAAAATTTCGGAGAAGATCATTGATAAAGTTGAGCATTTAAAGAAAAGTTTAATTCCAACTGATGTTCACGTTGAAGTGACTCGAAATTATGGCGAAACGGCTTCACACAAAGTAGGCGAATTGTTGTTGCACTTAGGAATTGCGATTATTGCCGTTACGATTTTGGTGATTTTGGCAATGGGTTGGCGAGGCGGATTGGTCGTGTTTTTCTCCGTTCCATTGACGTTTGCCTTGACTTTGTTTGCTTATTATTTATTGGGTTATACGCTGAATAGAATCACGCTTTTTGCCTTGGTTTTTGTCGTGGGAATTGTCGTTGATGATAGTATAATTATAGCCGAAAATATGCACCGCCATTTCAAGATGAAGCGACTGCCTTTCAAACAAGCGGCAATTTATGCGATAAACGAAGTTGGAAATCCAACAATTTTAGCAACATTTACCGTTATTGCGGCTATTCTGCCAATGGCTTTTGTGTCGGGAATGATGGGACCTTATATGAGTCCGATGCCGATTGGTGCTTCGATTGCGATGCTGTTGTCTTTGTTTGTGGCTTTGACCGTGACGCCTTATTTAGGCTATCATTTGCTTCAAGAAAAAGAGGACCAAGAGCACAAACACGAAGAAGGAATGGAAACCAGCAGGATTTACAAAATCTACAACAAACTGGAGCGTCCTTTATTGGAAAGCAGTTCGAAAAGGAAAGTACTTTTGGCTGTCACAGTAGTGTTATTATTCGGTTCGGTTTTGATGTTTTTTACCAAATCGGTAGTCGTGAAAATGTTGCCTTTCGATAACAAAAACGAGTTTCAAGTCGTGATTGATATGCCCGAAGGAACCACATTAGAACGAACTGCGGCGGTTACCAAAGAAATTGCGCAATACCTTTCCACCAAACCAGAAGTGGTGAATTACCAAAATTATATTGGCACATCGGCTCCGATAACTTTCAACGGATTGGTGCGCCATTATGATATGCGTGGCGGCAGCAATATGGCGGATATTCAGGTGAATTTGTTGCACAAAGAAGAGCGTGATTTGCAAAGTCACCAAATTGCCAAAGCAATGCGTACCGAAATTCAGAAGATTGCCAAGAAATATGGTGCGAATGTAAAAATCATTGAAGTTCCGCCAGGACCACCGGTTTTATCGACTTTGGTTGCCGAAATTTATGGGCCAAATTACAAGGATCAAATAAAAGTGGCTCAACAAGTAAAAACAATTTTGGAAAACACTTCGGATATTGTCGATATCGATTGGATGGTCGAAGACAATCAAACGGAATACAAACTGCAAGTCGATAAAGAAAAAGCAATGCTAAACGGAATTGCGCCGCAACAAGTGGTTGGAAATCTAACCTATTTGCTGAAAGAATATCCAGTTTCGAATTTATATGACGAGAATTCCAATGACAATGTGGGCATCGTGCTTTCGTTGGACGACAAAGACAAAACGAGTTTACAAGACATTCAAAACCTTAAAATTAAAGGCAGTCAAGGGAATATGATTCCGGTAAGTGATTTGGTGAAAGTGGTTCGCGATACCTTGCAGAAAACCATTTATCGAAAAGACCAAAAACGAGTGGTTTATGTAACCGCTGATATGGCTGGAGCATTGGAAAGTCCAGTTTATGCGATTTTGGGAATGAACGAAAAATTAGCCAAAATGAATGTGCCGAAAGGCTATAAAGTAGGCGAATTGTATATGGAACAACCCACGGACGAAAGTGATTTTACCGTAAAATGGGACGGAGAATGGCAAATTACTTTGGAAGTTTTCCGTGATTTGGGAGTCGCTTTTATGGTCGTAATTGTTATCATTTATATGCTGATTGTGGGTTGGTTTCAAAACTTCAAAACGCCTATGGTGATGATGCTGGCAATTCCGCTTTCGTTAATCGGGATTGTGTTGGGTCACTGGCTGTTGAATGCTTATTTCACAGCGACTTCTTTCATTGGAATGATTGCTTTGGCAGGAGTTATGGTTCGAAATTCGGTTTTACTAATTGACTTTATCGAAATCCGATTACACGAAGGCATTCCGCTAAAACAAGCCATTATCGAAGCGGGAGCAGTGAGAACAACGCCCATTTTATTGACAACAGGAGCGGTAGTTATTGGAGCTTCCATTATATTATTCGACCCGATTTTTCAAGGGTTGGCTATTTCGTTGGTGTTTGGGGCGGTAGTTTCGACCGTTTTGACCTTGCTAGTCGTGCCGATTATCTATTATATCACGGAAAGAAAAAAATGGGAAAAATAAAAATTAGTTTCAAGTTTAAGGTTTCAAGTTTTAGAAACCTTAAACTTTTAAACTCTTAAACTTTAAACCTTTAAACCTAACAATTATGAAATTATTATTAATAACCGCAGTGCGTGAATTTGAAAAAGACATCAAGCAAATTCTAAAAAATGCTCAAGTAAAATCCTTTTCTTATAAGAATGTAAATGGGTTCAAGGATAATTCCGAGGATGCGCTGGAAGCCAATTGGTTTGCTACCAATATGCAAGAAACAGAGTCAGTTTTGTTTTATGCTTTTGTTCACCAAGAAAAAGTAGATGGCCTTTTCGAAAAGGTAAAAGAATTTAATACAATACAAGTTTCAAAATCAAATATTCATTTAGCAGTGCTGAACATCGAAAGATGTAGCCAATAATAATCAATAAATATAAACATATGAAAAATAGAATCGTTAGAGGAATTGCAGGAATTTTTATCTTGATTAGCGTGTTATTAGCTATTTATGTCAACCAAAATTGGTTGTGGTTTACCGCTTTTGTGGGAACCAATTTGTTACAATCTTCTCTTACCAAATGGTGTTTGATGGATGATATTTTGACCAAACTAGGCGTGAAAGATTAATTAGTTGTTCCAACTTTGTTTCCAAGAAGAGAAAGCTTTAACCGGCATCCACTTTTTGGTTTAAAAAAATAAGTTTCTTACAGCAAATACATTTATTATTAGTAACTTTAATCTAATCTAATTGTAATCCTCATTTCCAATGGATTTAAGTAAATACCATCAAAAAAGAGATTTTAATTCTACCACCGAACCCAAAGGTGAGATTAAAAAATCGAAAAACGAGTTCATTTTTGTAGTACAAGAACATGCAGCCTCTCATTTGCATTATGATTTTCGTCTAGAAATGGATGGGGTTTTGAAAAGTTGGGCCATTCCAAATGGGCCTTCGATGAATCCCCAAGAGAAGCGATTGGCCATTATGGTCGAAGATCATCCCTACGATTACAAAGATTTTGAAGGTACAATTCCTAAAGGGAATTATGGTGCCGGAAGTGTAATCGTTTGGGACGAAGGAACCTATGTTTTGACGGAGGAGCAAATTACGGTGCCGGTTAGCGATCAATTTAAATCTGATTTACAAAAAGGACAGCTGAGTTTTATCCTGAAGGGTAAGAAATTAAAAGGCGAATTTGCCTTGGTACGATTGAAAATACCACAAAAAAATGCTTGGCTATTGATTAAGAAAAGGGATCAATATGCCCATAAAGCCGATATTTTGAAAGAAAGTAAATCGGTGATTTCTCATTTAACGTTAGAAGAAATGGGTACTTAAGCAAATATTTAAATCTTTTATTTTCCTCATGACTTTTAAATAGAAATCTTTTTGTTCCACTTACCGGAAACCCGCTAATTTTTCAATGGAAAATTCGGCGATTATAAATTTTAAGGGCAGTTAACAGGCTTGGGCAGGAAACTCGGAACGAAATTTCTTGATATTAAATAGTTCAGCAATTTGAAGGGCTTCAATTAAAATTTCCATAACCAGCTGTGTGTTAGAAATTTAAAAAAATCATTTAGAAAAGATTATCATATATCACCTTGCCGCCGTACAAAATACATAATAGCGAAGAAATAATGATGAGAACGAATTGTAGTTTTTGAGATTTTAAAATCGATTTTCCATACGGAAGACTGAATAATCCAGAGGCGATAAACATTCCAATAATAGAACCTAGTCCAAAAATTAAAATGTACCACAATCCTTCTAAGGTGCTTTTCATCTGCGAAAGCACCAATACTACTAAAGCACCACTTCCTGCCAAACCGTGAACCAAACCGACTCCAAAAGCGGCGCTAAAACTATTGGATTTGTTGGGATGAGTGTGATTGGAAGTCGTAATTCTTTGAGAGTGAGAATATGTATGGGAATGCAAATGACTAACTGGATCTATTTTGGAAAGTGTGTGACTATGGGTATAAGTATGTGTGTGCGTGTTTTTTTTGAACAATTTCGACAAGCGATAAATTCCCAAAAAAACCAACATCAATCCCACAATTGCTTCGAGATAATTGAAAACGGATTCACTCACAGCTATTTTAAAACCAATCATTAAAATGGCCACTACGAAAATGGTAAGTGTGTGACCAATCCCCCAAAAAACGCCATCTTTAACCGATTCTTTTAGGGTATTTCTATTAGTTACTAAACTATTGACCGCCAGTAAATGATCGGCTTCAAAAGCGTGTTCGAGACCAGCATAAGCCGTTATAATAAATCCTATCATCTCTAAATGGAATAGTGGTAGTAAGCGGCACAAGCGCCTTCGGAAGAAACCATTGGTGCTCCAAGAGGATTGGAGGGTTTGCAATTTTTGCCAAATTCAGGACATTCGTGTGGTTTTTTTATGCCTTTTAAAATTTCTCCAGCAATACAGTTTTTGTCTTTTTCGCTAGGCGATATCTCGATGGAAAATTTCTTATTGGCGTCGTATTTTTGGTATTTTTCGGTGATAACAAAGCCGCTTTCGGGAATTTTTCCAATGCCACGCCATTCTTGTTCGCCAATTTCGAACACATCATAAATGACTTCTTTGGCTTTAAGGTTGCCTTCGGGTTTCACCATTCGTTTGTATTGATTGTCCACAAAATAGTCGCCATTTTCTAATTGAAGTACCGCGTGATAAATGCCTTGCACCAAATCAGCAGGTTCAAAACCTGTAACCACAAGTGGAATTTTATATTTTGCAGCAATCGGATGGTATTCGTCCAACCCCGTAATCGTGCAAACGTGTCCCGCTGCTAAAAACGCATCGATAGTACAAAATTCGTCCGATAAAATGGCTTCCATTGCCGGCGGCACCAAAA
Source organism: Flavobacterium sp. (assembly GCA_010365135.1). Classification (GTDB taxonomy): domain Bacteria; phylum Bacteroidota; class Bacteroidia; order Flavobacteriales; family Flavobacteriaceae; genus Flavobacterium. The sequence continues at coordinate 1,103 of JAAFGY010000108.1, read as the reverse complement.
CATGAGAAACTAAAATCGAGTAATTATTCAAACCCAATTTGTCAGCGTGAATAACGGAAAGTGCATTACTTGGAGCTGTAGTTTCGAAACCAACGGCAAAGAAAACGACTTCTTTATCTGGATTTGCCACCGCAATATTTACGGCTTCGAGAGGTGAGTATAAAATTCTCAAATCGCCACCATCGGCTTTGGCTTGAAGCAAACTTTTTGTCGAACCCGGTACCCGAATCATATCACCAAAAGAACACACAATAACGCCTTGTTTCAAGAGTTCAATGGCTTTGTCTATCAATGAAATAGGGGTAACACAAACGGGACAACCGGGGCCGTGAATCATTCGAACTTCTTTGGGAAGCAAATCCAATAAGCCGTTTTTTACCAAAGAATGGGTTTGACCGCCACAAATTTCCATGATATTCCAAGGTTTCGTTATTATTTTATTTATCTCTGATAAATAATGTTTTACGAGTTCTGGATTTCTATATTCGGTTAGGTATTTCATAATTAATTAGTTTTTCCAAAACATATTTAGTTTGAGTAAACTTTTAATGGCAAGTATAAAATGATAAATTAAAGTAGATTTTTATTGTTTTTCAATTTTTGTTAAAGTTATTATATTATATGTTGAATTAGATGGGTGAAAGATTTTTTCGCAAGTTTCACGAATGTGTCCAGCAAATTTTATTTTTACAGATGTGTCTATAGATAATGTGCGTAAATCATTAAATTCGGCTAGTAAATCTTCGTTGCAAACGATTAAAGAGTGGGTACAAGTACTACAGTTAGGATCAGTATATCCAATCCAAAATTTATTATTATAAAAGTTGTCGTTTGGATCTAATTGTTTTTTAAAAAAAATAGTTCCTGTTAATTCTTTTGTATCTTCAATAGTAAAAACTATTTTAGAGTCGCATCCACAATCAGTTGGAGTTTTGTCTTTTTCACAACCAATTATAAAAATGGATGTTATTAAAATTAGTTGAAAAATAAATTTGTTTAGTTTTTTCATTATGAAGTCGTTTAAACTTTTATTTTGTTAAATTTTTTGAGTGCAATTATGATGAATGCTAAATAATTAAATCCTAACCAACTTGCTACCGATG
>JAAFGY010000107.1 GCA_010365135.1 Flavobacterium sp. | reverse complement strand
TGTATCCTATTTCTTCGTTTTTCATCAACAAATCGTTAAGTTTTGATGTGATTTTTTCAATGGCTTTTGGATCTTGTTCTTCGTTTAGGAATTTTTTAAGATTATCAATCATAGTATTTTATTTGAAAAGTGTTCTGAAATATTTTGTAAAAGTAATGCCTAATTTTCTAATTGCTTCGCCTGTTCGGTAAATTTTTTACCTCGGGTCAAGTATTTCGATTTGGATTTTTTTGGTTAAACTTTTGAAAACCAATTCATAGGAATCATCAATCATTTTCTTGACAAATTTATCCGAAATTTCTTTATTTATAGCAACGGTATTCCAATGCACTTTGCTCATATGAAACGCCGGTTTTACATCGCCATATTGAGCTCGTAATTCTTGTGCATAATCAGGGTTGCATTTCAAATTCACCGTTGGCTCACCTTTTTCCCATTGAATTAAGGACGAAAGCGCATACATTTTTCCACCCACTTTAAAAACCAAAGTATCGCGATCGAACGGAAAGTGTTCGGTCGTTCCCTTCTTGGATAGACAATATTCGTAATAAATTTCTAGATTCATCCTTATATTATTTTGAATTTACCATAAACAAATCACTTGCGATTCCATCCGTCAAAAATTTTCCTTTTCGGGTTGGTTTTAAAATACTATTTTCAACAAAAAGCAATCCGTCATTTAAAAATTTCTGAGATTGTTTTTGCAAATAATCTAAATATTCGTTTCCAAATTCATCCAAAATTTTATCTAAAGAAACGCCCCAAATCGTTCTTAAACCCGTCATAATATATTCGTTGTAACGGTCGGTTTTGGATAAAATTTCAATTTCGTTAGGCAATTCATTTTCGGCCAATGATTTCAAATAAACAGAATTATTCGAAACATTCCAACTGCGGGAAATGCCATCATAACTGTGCGCCGAAGGTCCAATTCCAAGATATTTTTTCCCCAACCAATACGCCGAATTATTCTTTGAAAAGTAATTTTCTTTTCCAAAATTCGATAATTCATAATGGATAAAACCATTGTTTTCGAGGGTTTCGACCAAAATCTGAAAATGTTCTTCGGCAACTTCGTCCTTAGGTTTTGCAATCTTTCCAGTTTGAATGAGTTTGTTCAAAGCCGTTTTGGGTTCGACCGTCAAGGCATAACTCGAAATGTGCGGAATGCCAAAAGACAAAGCTGTTTCGATGTTTCGTTTCCATTTTTCATTGCTCATTTGCTGCGCCTGTTCGCCATTCTGGCTCGAGTCCGGAATTCCATAAATTAAATCAAGGGAAATATTGTCGAAATATTTTGTTGCCAGTTCTAAACATTTTATAGCTTCCGCCGAATTATGAGCGCGATTCATCATCACTAAATCGTCTTCAAAAAAAGATTGAATCCCGATGGAAAGACGATTAATTCCAATTTTTGAAAGTTCTATCAAATAATCTTCCGACAAATCATCAGGATTGGCTTCGAGAGTAATTTCAGGATTTGGAGCAACAGTATAGTTTTCATAAATCAAATTAATCTGCAATCTCAAATCTGAAATGGGCAATCTGCTCGGTGTTCCTCCTCCAAAATAAATGGTTTCAACAACCTCACCTTTAAACTCACTTTTTCGCATCCGGATTTCTTTGGCCAAAGCCAAAACCATCTCGTCTTTTTTCTTCATCGAAGTCGAAAAATGAAAATCGCAGTAATGACAAGCCTGCTTGCAAAAGGGGATATGGATGTAGATTCCGGACATAAATTAGTGGTCAGTGGTCAGTTTTCAGTTTTCAGCTACTGACTGAAAACTGAGAGTGAAAACTATTTTTTTACTCGTTCTTCATTTTGTTTCACAAAAGCATCCCAACCCGTATAACTCTTCTCTCCAATTACTTTTTCTGAATTGAAAAAATGACAAACAGCAGCAGCCAAACCATCGGTGGAATCTAGATTTTTGGGTAATTCTTTTAAACCTAATAATTGTTGGAGCATTTTGGCTACTTGCTCCTTGCTGGCATTTCCGTTTCCGGTAATAGCCATTTTTATTTTCTTGGGTTCGTATTCGGTGATGGGAATGTCTCTCGAAAGTCCCGCTGCCATTGCCACGCCTTGCGCCCTTCCCAATTTCAACATCGATTGTACATTTTTGCCAAAGAATGGTGCTTCAATTGCAATTTCATCAGGATTATGCGTGTCAATTAACTCGATGGTACGTTCGAAAATGATTTTCAGCTTTTGATAATGATTGTCGTATTTGGACAATTGCAATTCGTTGAGTTGAATAAACTGCATATTTTTCCCAACCACTTTTATCAGTCCAAAACCCATAATGGTGGTTCCTGGGTCAATTCCTAATATGATGCGTTCGTTTGCCAATTATAATTTGTTATTTTGCAAGTATGATTTCAATATCCGACAAAGCTAAACAATTCCTGATTGTAGTCACCAAACTTTTGATTGTTGGTGGTTCATTTTATTTTATTTACAGCCAATTGGCGAATAACGACAAACTTGATTGGCAAAAATTCATCGTCTTGTTCAAAAAAAATCAGTCCATTGCCGGAATCAGTTTTATCTTGTTGTTAAGTCTTTTGAACCGGTTTTTTGAAATTTTGAAATGGCAAAATTTGGTTTCCTATCTCCACCAAATTTCATTGCCAGAAGCAACCAAACAAGTTCTAGGAGCACTAACTGCTGGATTATTTACCCCAAACGGAGTTGGCGAATATGCTGGAAAAGCATTGTTTTTCGAAAAATCGAAGACCAAAATAATTGTATTTTTAAATTTGATTTGCAACGGCATTCAAATGATTTTATCCATTATTTTTGGACTATTTGGTTTGTTGTATTTTAATTCAAATTATAATATCATCACTTCAAAAACAGTTTTAATTCTGTTTGGTTTTTGCTTATTGCTTTTTGGAATTTTATTTTTTTCGAAGAAAATAGACATCAAAGGCTACTCCATCGAAAGAATGATTCAAAAAACCAACGAAATTCCAAAATCCATTCATCAGAAAAATATTTTCTTAGCCATTTGTCGCTACTTGGTTTTTTCGCACCAATATTATTTTTTGTTTTTGGCTTTTGATGTGGATTTGCCCTATTTGACTATGATGGCAACCATTGCAAGTGTATATTTCTTGGCGTCTTCCTTGCCTACTTTTCAGTTTTTGGACTTTGCCGTTAAGGGAAGCGTTGCCGTTTATTTCTTTGGAATTCTGGGTGTCAACGAATGGATTGTAGTTTTTATAAGCACCTTGATGTGGTTTTTGAACGTAGTTTTACCCGTTGTCATTGGGAGTTATTATGTGATGAATTTTAAAACTAAAATAGTGCAATGATTCTGGCTTTATACATTATATTATTTGTGTATTTCTTGGCGATAATAGCTTTGATTTGTGGTTTTACCAAAGTCAATTCCTTTGAATATATTGGCTTGGAGCCAATAACCAAATTCTCAATTATAGTTCCTTTTCGCAATGAAGCCGAAAATCTGCCAAAGCTTTTAGATAGTTTTTCAAAATTAAATTATCCAAAAGATTTGTTTGAAGTTATTCTGGTGGATGATGCGTCAGATTTAAGATTTAAGATTTTAGATTTTAGATTTCTGATTTCGATAATAAATAATATTCGGGTTTCGAATTCACCAAAGAAAGATGCCATTTCAACAGCAATTCAAGTCGTAAAAAACGACTGGATTATCACGACCGATGCGGATTGTGTGGTTAATACAAACTGGTTGTTGGCATTAGACAATTACATTCAGCTGCATAAGGTTTTGATGATTGCTGGTGCCGTTTCTTATGAGTGCGAGAATTCCTTTTTGCATCATTTTCAGCAATTGGATTTGGCTAGTTTACAAGGTGCAACTATTGGAAGTTTTGGTCTAAAAAAAGGTTTTATGTGCAATGGTGCCAATTTTGCTTATACCAAATCTTTTTTTCAAGACTTAAATGGTTTCGAAGGAAATGACGGAATTGCCAGTGGCGACGATGTTTTTTTGCTGCAAAAAGCAATTGCAAGATTTCCAAAAAAAGTTCATTATTTAAAATCTGAAAATAATATTGTTGTTACAAGACCTTTGGATCATTGGAAATCTCTGTTTTATCAAAGAGTACGTTGGGCTTCGAAAACGGGTTCGTATCAAAGCGGTTTTGGAAAAGGTTTGGGTTTAGTAGTTTTTAGCGGAAATTTGGTTTGGATTTTGGGTTTTGGGTTTTGGATTTTGGATTTGATTGCGTTTCAAAATATAGTCTTGCTGTTTCTCTCAAAGTTTGTGGTTGACTCGATCCTGATTTATAAAGCAAATTATTTTTTGACCAAAAATAGAATGCACTATTTGATTTTGGGAAGTTTATTATATCCATTGTTTAGCGTGAGTGTCGCTTTGTATTCGTTATTTGGGAAATACGAATGGAAAGGGAGGAGATTTTAGATTGTAGATTGCAGATTGTAGAACCAGATATGTTCTAAAAGTAATTTTAGATTAAATACATATACTTCCAGCACGAAATAAAGAACTGAAATCTGCGTTTTGGATTCTTTTTAAATCTGTATTTTGCCTTCTGAAACCTGCTTTCTGAAATATCTATAAAATCACTCCACTTTTAGAATAACCGGAAGAATAAATTGTGTTTTTACAGGAACTCCGCGTTTGATGGCCGGATTTACTTTTGGAAAATCGACCAAACGAGCCTTGAGAATGCTGTCGATTTTTATGATATCGTAAGCGACTGAATCTTTGGGAAATTGGGGTTCAAATTGCATCGTCGCATTAGGGAAAATGGTGACTTTTACATCGATTGTGTCGAGTTCAGGATAAAGAACGGACAAGGTATCAACACTTAATTTTTCCTGAATTAGTTGGGTCATCACTTCAAAAAAACATTGTTGACGTTGCGTTTTATTTTCTATTTTCTCACAATCCACAACCGATGGAAACTCATCGACTTCTTTCCAATTGATGGTTTTGAGTTCTTTTTGTAGCAATTCCTTTTCTGAAGGCACTTGCTTATCGAAGTACTGACAGGAACTCAAAAGTAGGGGCAAAAAAAGTAATATTAGAATTATTTTCCTCATATTCATCAACGAAAGAAATGCTTTTTTAATTTTGTTTAAAAGTACTGCTTTAATTTTCAAAAATACTAAAAAATAATTTATGGATATATTACTTCTGACTGTTGGTTTCGGTTTTATGATTGTAGGTATTTTTGGAAGTTTTATGCCGGTTTTACCAGGCCCAAGTTTAAGTTGGATAGGATTAGTATTGCTCTATTTCACGAATGCAGTACCAGCAAATTATTGGATTTTGGGAATTACTTTAGTGATTACCTTCGCCATTTCAGTTCTGGATTATATCATTCCAGCGAAAGGGACCAAAAAATTTGGCGGAAGTTCTTATGGCATTTGGGGAACGAATATCGGATTGATTGTGGGAATTTTTGCGCCTATTCCTTTTGGTTTTATTATTGGTCCTTTTGTTGGCGCTTTTATTGGAGAACTTATTTATGATAACAAAGATCACGGCCGTGCTTTTAAGGCTGCAACTGGTTCTTTTCTTGGATTTCTAGCGGGTAGTTTTATGAAATTTGTGATTTGTATGATGTATTTGGGATTGTTTCTTTGGATAGTTTGGGAGCATAAATCATACCTATTTTAAAAAACAAAAAAGCCCTAAAATCAAAAAAGCTATCCACAAAAGTGGAAAGCTTTTCATTGGTCTAACTACTAAACCGAGCTACGAGTTACAAAGTCGTAGCAAAACAACACAACTATCTTAAATGCTTTTTTGGGGCAAAAAAGCGATTCATCTCTGAATCGCTTCTCCCAATTTTAGCGGTCTGGACGGGACTCGAACCCGCGACCCCATGCGTGACAGGCATGTATTCTAACCAACTGAACTACCAAACCTCTGCTTAATTGCGGTTGCAAATATACTATAGAATTTTGTTTCTACAAGGGTTTATTCAAAAAACATTTGATAATTTTTCTGCTAATTATCCAAAGTTTTGTTTTTCAACTAAATATGTAGTCAATATTTTTTCAAAACTATCGGCAACCCCAACAGGAACGTACTTAATTTTGTTTTGAGAGCAGGTCAAAGCCAGTTTTTTGAAGTAACTCTGTACTCCTTTTTCATATTCATCCTTCACATTGTCGGCAAATATAGTAACCTCATCACCCGTTTCTATGTCTATAAACTTCCTTGGCGCGTTATCAAAGTCGAAATTGAGCTCTGTTTTATTGTCTACGACGTGAAATAAAACCACTTTATGCTTGTTGTGTTTTAAATGTTGCAAAGCGGTAAACAAAGCTTCTTCGTTGCCCGACTGAAACATATCGGTAAAAAGAATAATCATAGAACGTCGGTGAATTTTCTCGGCGATTTGATGTAAAAATGTTATCGTGTCGGTACTTTTTTGAACTTTAGGTTTCTCTAAGAGATTTTCAAGAGCGTTCAAAATCATGCGATGATGACGATCGCTTCCTTTTTCGGGCGAATAATATTCATACGTATCCGAAAACACGCTTAATCCAATAGCATCGCGCTGTTTCTTTAGAATATTCATCAAAACTGCTGAAGCTAAAACTGAAAATCCTATCTTATTTTGGTAAAATTTCTCTTGCTCTTCCAACTTTGGATAATGCATCGACGACGAATTATCGATAATAATGTGGCAACGCAAATTGGTATCTTCTTCGAATTTTTTAGTGTACAATCGATCGGTTTTGGCAAACAATTTCCAATCGATATGTTTGGTGCTTTCGCCCACATTATAGACTTTATGCTCCGCAAATTCAGCCGAAAAACCGTGAAAAGGGCTTTTGTGCATTCCCGAAATGAATCCTTCCACAATTTGGTTGGCCAACAATTCAAGATGTTGGAAACTGGAAATTTTTTCTATTTGAGATTCGATTTTCATCTTTCAAATGTATTAAAAGATTGAATAATTAAAAAATTAATAAATTGTAAATAAAAAAGGCTTGACTTTCGTCAAACCTTTCTGTATAAATTATCATCTAAAGTTTACAACAAAGCGTCTAAACTATCGGCGTAAGTCTGTTTTGGAGCAACTCCTACTTGTTTTCCTACCACTTCTCCGTTGTGAAAAACCAATACTGTTGGAATGTTTCTTACTCCGTATTTTGCAGCAAATTCTTGGTTTGCGTCAACATCTATTTTTCCAACAACTACTTTTCCTTCGTATTCTTCGCCAAGTTGATCGATAATTGGTCCAACCATTCTACAAGGTCCACACCAAGCTGCCCAAAAATCTACCATAACTGGCTTTGTTGATTTTAAAACTACTTCTTCAAAAGTAGCATCTGTTATTGCTAATGCCATATTCGTATTTTTTTAAATTTATTATTTTTCTATTGCAAAGATAAAGAAACATTTGAGTTACGAACTGTAACTTGTATTACATTTAACTATTTTTAAATTGTTATAACTTATCAATTTAACTTAAAATTGATCTGCATTTTTTCTAATTCTATTAAAAGCTCATTCGAAATTTTAACCTTTAATTTTCGGCTGGGCATTGATAATCGGGTAATAATTTTGGTTTCTTCGATTTCATTTTCGATTAGTGTGGCGACATTTTCGGTTTCCAAAATGTTTCCATCTTCGTCCAAAATAATTTCTTCAACCTCAATTTCTACTGGCGTTAGCTCTATTTGCTTTTTGATGGTTTCCAATTCCATTACTTCAAAGGTGACTTGATTTTCTCCTTTATTAGCTTGAAAAACAGTATTCAATTTGTGAATTAAATCCGTTTTCAAATCTTTTATATTCAAGTGAATGACGAGCTTTTTGGCAAAACTTGGCAGCACATCTTGTAAATATTGGATCATCATAAATTGCAGTCTTGGCTCTCCTTTTTTCCCCGTTTCTTTGTCCGCCCATCCTTCTTTTACCAACACTTTCATAAAAGTGAAATTGTTCTGAATCAAGAAATGACGGAATTTTAAATACTCTTCGCCAAAAATTCGAAACTCATAACTTTCATCATATCCTTCTAAAGAAAACATTCCCCAACCCTTGCCATTCTTAGCTACACGATGTTGAACATTGTTGATAATTCCTCCAAAAGTCAGGTTTTTATTTACTTGTAATTCCAAATTTTTCAAGGATTCTAACTTTGAATTACAGAAATAATCCATCTCAAATTTGTAATCGTCTAGCGGATGTCCCGAAATATAAATCCCAACCACTTCTTTTTCTTTGGCGAGTTTTTCCATCGTGCTCCAATCCTCGCAAGGTGGCACAACAGGTTCGGCAATTTGCACATCACTGCTTTCGCCAAACAAACTCACTTGGGATGAATTTTCGTTCTCCTGAAACTTCGCACCATACCGAATCGCTTTTTCGTAGAATGTAATTCCATCGCCATCATCGTGGAAATATTGCGCACGCGTTACTCCAATAAACGAATCAAAACCTCCTGCTAAAGCTAGGTTTTCTAATGCTTTTTTATTAGCAGAGCGCAAATCAATTCGTTTGGTTAAATCAAAAATAGATTTATATTTTCCGTTTTTCCTGTTTTCGACAATCGTGGCCACAGCTCCAGAACCCACTCCTTTTACAGCTCCCATCCCAAAACGAACGGCGTAATCATCATTTACAGTAAATTTATAAAACGATTCATTCACATCTGGTCCTAAAACTTTCAAGCCCATGCGCTTGCATTCTTCCATAAAAAAGGAAACTTGCTTGATGTCGCTCATATTATTCGACAAAACTGCCGCCATATATTCAGCTGGATAATTCGCTTTCAAATAGGCCGTTTGATAAGCAATCCAAGCATAACAAGTAGAATGCGATTTGTTGAAGGCATATTCGGCAAAGGCTTTCCAGTCGTTCCAAATTTTTTCTAATTTGTCTTTGGCGTGACCTTTTGCCATCGCTTGAGAGATAAATTTGGGTTCCATTTTGGCCAAAACATCAATCATCTTTTTTCCCATCGCTTTCCGCAAAACGTCGGCATCACCTTTGGAGAAATCCGCTAGCTTTTGCGACAAAAGCATTACCTGTTCTTGGTAAACCGTGATTCCGTAAGTATCTTTTAGCAATTCTTCGCAGTCATCCAAATCGTATTCGATAGGCTCTTCTCCATTTTTACGTTTAATAAAACTCGGGATATAAGCAATTGGTCCCGGACGGTACAAAGCGTTCATGGCGATCAAATCAGGAAAAACCGTTGGCTTCAATTCCTTCATATATTTTTGCATTCCAGCACTTTCGTACTGAAAAATTCCCACCGTTTCACCTCGTTGAAAAAGCTCGTATGTTTTTAAATCATCAATCGGAAATTCATCGGGATTGAGATCAATATTGTTTCTATATTTTACAAGTTTTACGGTGTCTTTTATCAAAGTCAGGGTTTTCAAACCCAAGAAGTCCATCTTGAGCAAACCGGCACTTTCTACGACTGAGTTGTCAAATTGTGTAACATACAAATCCGAGTCTTTGGCGGTTGCTACGGGAACAAAATCGGTAATATCGCTTGGGGTAATTATCACACCACAAGCGTGAATCCCAGTGTTTCTAAGGTTTCCTTCCAAAACTTTAGCTTGCTGAATGGTTTCTCCGCCCAAATCACCTTCATTGGCCAAACCAATTAATTCCTTTATTTTTTCAAATTCTTCAGGACGAACCGCCTTCTTTATTAGATCTTCTTTTTCGTTTAAAAACCGAGCTAAATTCCATTTGGACGGCATCATTCCAGGAATTAATTTCGCAATTTTATCCGCTTCGAATAAAGGCAAATCAAGGACACGAGCTGTGTCACGAATAGCCGATTTGGTTGCCATTTTACCGTAAGTAACAATTTGAGCTACTTGTTTCTTGCCGTATTTTCGAATCACATAATCCATTACGCTGCTGCGTCCTTCGTCATCAAAATCGATATCAATATCGGGAAGTGAAACACGATCTGGATTCAAGAATCTTTCAAAAAGCAGGTTGTATAAAAGTGGGTCGATGTTGGTAATTTTCAAACAATACGCGACTACCGAACCTGCTGCAGAACCCCGACCTGGCCCAACAGAGACTCCCATATTTCGAGCTTCGGCGATGAAATCCTGAACGATCAAAAAATAACCGGGATAACCCGAATTTTCGATGGTCAACAATTCAAAATCCAGTCTCTCCTGAATTTCAGGCGTGATTTCGGCATATCTTCGTTTGGCTCCTTCAAAAGTGAGATGTTTCAAATAGGCATTTTCGCCTCGAACGCCTCCGTCAACAGCATCTTCTGGAACATTAAATTCTAGTGGAATTTCAAACTTTGGAAGCAAAACTTCACGAGCCAAATTGTAGATTTCAATTTTATCCACAATTTCTGCAATATTCGAAATCGCTTCCGGCAAATCGTTGAAGAGTTTCTTCATTTCGTCGCCCGACTTGAAATAATATTCCTGATTTGGTAAGCCAAAACGGTAGCCTCGTCCACGTCCAATCGGAGTAGATTGCTTTTCTCCTTCTTTTACACACAATAAAATATCGTGCGCATTCGCGTTGTCTTTCTCAATATAAAAAGTATTATTGGTCGCCACAATTTTGACTTCGTGCTTTCTTGCCAAGGAAAATAAAACTTCGTTTACGCGATTTTCATCTTCTTGATTGTGACGCATCACCTCAATATAGAAATCGTCCTTAAACTCATTTTTCCACCAAAGCAAGGCTTCTTCGGCTTGGTTTTCACCCAAATTTAAAATCTTGCTCGGAATTTCTCCATAGAGATTTCCCGACAAAACAATGATGTCTTCTTTGTATTTTTGAATCACTTTTCGGTCAATTCTTGGCACATAATAAAAGCCTTCGGTGTAGCCAATGGAAGACATTTTGGCCAAATTATGATACCCTTTTTTGGTCTTCGCCAAAAGCACGACTTGGTAACCATTGTCTTTTACGGACTTGTTTTTATGATCTTCACAAACAAAAAATTCGCAACCAACAATGGGTTTCATTGAAACTTCTGTTGGTTCTTCGCCTTTTTCGACGGCTTCCTTATTTTTGGCTTCGGCCGCTTTATTATGGTATAAAACATCACGAACAAAATGGAAAGCACCCATTAAATTGGCGTGATCCGTCATTGCCACGGCAGGCATTTTTAGTTGCGAAGCCGCTTTAACCAAGGCTGCAACGCTAATCGTGGATTGCAAAACCGAAAACTGTGTATGATTATGCAAATGCACAAAATCCGAATCGATCAAGATTTGTTTATTGTCCGAAAGTTCCTTTTTCGAAATTGGCGCTGCTTGTTGTCCGCCTAATTGCTGGCGAATTTTATCGGAGGCTTCTTTTAAATTAATGTGCTGCAATCCGATGAGCTGAATCTCTCTCGGATTTTTTAATTGGAAATCCTCGAAGTATTCTTGCTCAACTTCCAGTTCTTTTTTGGTGAAAACTTCGGTACGAATCAATTCGAAAAAGCAACGCGTAGTCGCCTCAACATCCGCAGTGGCGTTGTGCGCTTCCGAGAAAGGTTTGTTAAAAAGATAAGAGTGTAATTCGGTTAAAGTAGGCAGTTTGAATTTCCCACCACGACCTCCTGGCAATTTCAATAATGAAGCGGTAACTTCGGTACAAGTATCGAGAATAGGCATCGAACTCATTGGGCTTTCGACTCCCATTCTGTAAAATTCGCAACCCATAATATTGACATCAAAACCTAGATTTTGACCTACAATAAATTTGGTCTTTGATAAAGCAATATTGAATTTCTCTAAAACTTCGACTAAAGAAATTCCTTCAGCTTCGGCCAATTCAGTGGAAATACCGTGAATTCTCTCGGCGTCATACGGAATATTGAACCCTTCTGGCATGATTAAAAAATCCTGATGCTCGATGAGTTTTCCCATATCGTCGTGGAGCTGCCAAGCGATTTGAATACATCTTGGCCAGTTGTCCGTGTCGGAAATGGGTGCCGTATATTTTTTTGGTAAGCCGGTGGTTTCGGTATCGAATATTAAGTACATTTTTTAGGCATTAGTTAGTAGCCAAAAGGCAAAAGTTGCTTGTTTTGTCAATTCCAAAATTACATTTTATGGGGTTGAATTTCAATTATAGTTATTAACAATAAACATTTTAGTCTTATCCTAATTTTCTTATTTATAAAGATTTTAAATTAAGAAAATA
>JAAFGY010000106.1 GCA_010365135.1 Flavobacterium sp. | reverse complement strand
TGGACTGTAAATTTTTTTTGGTACAAATTTGTATTTTTAAAATAATTAAAAAATAATAATAGTTAATGGATATTTTAAAATTAATTGGCAGAACGGAATTACTTTTTGCTAATGATATTGCAAATAATGAAGATGAATTAAGAAAAATAGTTTCTTGTTCAACTTTTTTGATCATTGGTGGGGCAGGCTCGATAGGGCAAGCTGTAACAAAAGAAATATTTAAAAGAAATCCTAAGAAACTTCATGTTGTGGACATTAGTGAAAACAATATGGTAGAACTGGTCAGAGATATTAGGAGTGCTTATGGCTATATTGAGGGAGATTTTCAAACCTTTGCCTTAGATATTGATTCTGTTGAATATGATGCTTTTATTAAGGCAGATGGGAAATATGATTATGTCCTGAACCTCTCCGCATTAAAACACGTAAGAAGTGAAAAAGATCCATTTACTTTGATGCGAATGATAAACGTGAATATTTTTAATACAGATAAGACCATTCAGCAATCAATAGATAACGGAACCAAAAAATACTTTTGTGTTTCCACTGATAAAGCAGCTAATCCTGTAAATATGATGGGGGCTTCCAAGAAGATTATGGAATTGTTTTTAATGCGAAGAAGCAAGAATATTTCGATTTCGACGGCACGTTTTGCAAATGTTGCTTTTTCTGATGGATCGTTGCTTCATGGTTTTAATCAGAGAATTCAAAAGAGGCAACCTATTGTTGCCCCAAATGATATTAAAAGATATTTTGTTATTCCGCAAGAATCAGGTGAGCTATGTTTGATGTCTTGTATTTTTGGAGATAATAGAGATGTCTTTTTTCCTAAATTAGATGAAAATTTAAATTTGATATCTTTTGCAGATATTGCAGTTAGATATTTGGCAGAAATAGGATACGAACCTTATTTATGTAACTCTGAAGAGGAAGCTAGAAATAGAACAGATGAGCTAATTGCCCAAAAAAAATGGCCTTGTTTATTTTCTGGCAGTGATACCACAGGAGAAAAAGATTTTGAAGAGTTTTATACCGACAATGAGATTTTAGATATGAATCGTTTTGAAAATTTAGGGATTATAAAAAATGAAGCAGATTTCAATCAGCAAAAATTAGAGAATTTCACGAATCAAATTGGTTTGATGAAAATCAATCTTTCTTGGACAAAAGAAATGATGGTTGATTTATTTCATGATTTAATTCCTAATTTTGGTCATAAAGAAACTGGTAAGTATTTAGATTCAAAAATGTAATTCGTTTTTCCTTTTTTAAGTTTTTTTGAGATATCCAAAATAACCCCTTATCATCAATGCGACTGGACTGTATTTCCAGGCTTATCAAGTCAATAAAAAATTAAATAAAGAAGCGAATGGAGTTTGGAATAAATAAAAAAATAAAAATTGTCTGGATTTGCCAATTTAGTAATGAACATGTCCAAGATAAATTGCCTCTTTATAAAAAATCGCCTATTTGTGCTGCCTGGATTACTAACACATTAGAGGGGTTCAAAAATAATGATGAGTATGAAATTCATGTCTTATCGCCACATCTTTGGTTGAAGCGAGACTTTAGTTTTGAAGAAAATGGTATTTTTTATCACTTTTATAAAATAGGTATTCCCATTATTAGTAGAAATTGGCCCAGTTTTTTCAGATTTGATATCTTCACAAATTTTTATTTTAATCGAAAAAAAATTAGTTCAATTGTTTACAAAATTAGGCCAAACTTAATAAATGTTCAAGGAGCAGAAAATTCACATTATAGTTCTGTTGTATTGGATTTATATAAAAAATATCCAATACTGTTAACTATTCAGGGATTTATATCTTTAGATGTTTATTCTAAAAATGATTTTATTAAGCGAAATCGTATAAAATTAGAGTCTAAAGTAATTAACGCTTGCCGCTATTTTGGTGGAGATGCTGATTCTGAGTTAATTATTAAGCAGATGGGCAATAAAGATTTTTCGTTTTTTAATTACTATTACCCCATTAATGCCAATATCGAAAAACTAAACAAAAGTGAGGTCATTAAAGATTATGATCTAATGTTTTGGAGTCGTATAGTACAAGATAAAGGTGCAGAAGACTTTTTGTTATTGATTTCAAATTTAGTTATTGACTTTCCAGATTTGAAAGCAATCTTTATAGGGCCAGTTTCAGATGATTACTTTTCTTACCTTAAGGACAAATCTAAGGAGTTAGGGTGTTTTGAAAATATTTTTTTCCGAGGGTTTATCGAAAGTGAGCAAAAACTGTATGAAGAAGTTCTTAAAGCAAAAATACTTGTAATTCCAACCTATAATGACAGATTTCCAACGGTGTTGCGAGAGGCTGTTTGCCTTAAGATTGCCGTTATCGCGTATGCAACAGGAAGTATCCCTGTTTTTAATTATGGTGATGAAAGAATATTATTAACGGAACAAGCGGGAGTAAATCAACTTACTAGTTATGCTAAGAAATTATTAGCTAACAATGATTACTATAATGCTCTTGTGCATAAAGCATACGAACATGGCATCAAAGAGTTTAGCATTAAGGACAATTGTGAGCGAATGGCTATGGCTTATAAAGAAATTCTAAAACAAAAGCAAAAAAATATCAATTATTAAACAAAAAAACATGTACAAAATACCTCTATTTGATTTGAATTTTGATGAAAAGGAAGAAAATGCGGTTTTGAATGTTCTACGTTCGAAGTGGATTTCATCTGGTCCAAAAACAGCTGAGTTTGAAGAAAAGTTTGCTAAAATGCTAAATGTAGAACATGCTGTTGCATTATCAAACTGCACCGTTGCTTTACATTTAGCTTTAAAATTGGTTGGAGTAGAAAAAGATGATGAGGTAATTTGCCCATCTCTTACTTTTGTAGCAACCGTTAATTCGATACGCTACGTCGATGCGATTCCTGTGTTTGCTGACGTAACGAGTTTAGAGGATTTAACAATCTCATTAGAAGACATTGAAAATAAAATAACAAAAAAAACAAAAGCCATTATTGTTATGCATTATGGCGGTTTTTCCTGTGATATGGATGGGATAATGGAGCTTGCGAAGAAGTATAATTTAAGAGTAATTGAAGACGCTTGCCACGCACCATTTTCAGAATACAAAGGTAAAAAATTGGGTACAATTGGAGATGTGGGATGTTTTAGCTTCTTTTCAAACAAAAACATAAGTACTGGTGAAGGAGGAATGTTAGTTACTAATAATAAATCATATTACGATAGGACAAAGTTACTTCGTTCCCACGGTATGACTTCTATGTCATACGAGAGAGCCAAAGGACATTCTACAGAGTATGATGTAATAGAATCAGGCTTTAATTACCGTATCGATGACATTAGGTCTGCTATAGGAATCGTTCAATTGGATAAGATTCTTGATGACCTACAAGAAAGAGCAAAGATTAGAAAAATGTATGTGGCACTTTTAAAAGATATTACATCGATTAGTGTACCTTTTCAAGATAATCAAGAATTTTCATCAAATTATATAATGCCAATTCTGTTAAAAGATTCTACAAAGGAAAAGCGTGACATTATTAGAGCTAAGCTTGCTGCAATGGGAATACAAACTAGTGTTCATTACCCAGCAGTTCATCGTTTTTCAATTTACAAGGAGAATTATGTTGAGTTGCCAAATACAGACTACGCCGCTTCTAATTTAATAACATTGCCAATGTATTCAAAGCTTACCTCAGAGCAAGTGCACTTTATTTGTAATAGTTTGAAAGAATTGTGCAAATGACAAAATCAGTAATTATTGTTGGTGCTTTTCATGAAGTAATAGAATTGGTAGAAGAAGCTAATATTCGTATTATTGGTCTAATTGATAATACTAAAACCGGTTTTTACAAAAATTATGAAATTTTAGCAAATGATATAAGCGTAAAGGAGTTATTGCCAGAGTTAATAGATTTTGAGGTTATTATTACACCTGACCTTCCAACTGTTAGGATAATGCTCGCTGAATCATATTCTAGTTACGGTTTTAAGTTTTGCACCGTAGTTTCTGATTGTTGCAAAATTTCAAAGAGTGCTACAATAGGATCTGGTACGATAATTCAAAGCGGTGTAAATATTTCAGCTGAATCAATAATTGGTGCTTTCGCCAAATTAAATACAAATTGTAATATCATGCACGATGTTACTATAGGCGATTATACTACTATAGCACCAAATGCTTGTGTTTTAGGTAATGTTTATATCGGAAAGGCTTGTTATATAGGTTCTAATGCCACCATTTTGCCCAATATTTCAATTTGTGATAATGTTATAATTGGTGCTGGAGCAGTAGTAACAAAAGATATCGATTCTTCAGGAACGTATGTTGGTATACCAGCGAAAAAAGTAATTAAGTAAGAACATCAATATCCATTAATCATTAGTAAAAAAATTGAATTAATATGATTAACATATCAAGGGAATTTAAAGAAATCCTATTAATACCGAGTACAACTATTTTAACTTCATTAAAGAGAATGGATGAAGTTAAAAGAAAATTATTAATCGTTTACGAAGAGGGTAAATTTATAGGCTTGCTGTCCATTGGAGATATCCAACGAGCCATAATAAATAGTATTGATCTTAATCAGCCAATCGCTGTCATTATTAAGAAAGATATTATTGTAGCAAATCCAGAGGATTCTATTGAAAATATTAAAAATTTGATGCATTCAATAAGAGCTGAATTTATGCCTGTAGTAGACTCCAATCGAAATTTAATAAATGTTTTATTTTGGGAGGATTTGTTTAGCTATGAAGACAAAACGCCATTGCGCCAATTCAATTTACCTGTTGTGATTATGGCAGGTGGTTTCGGAACGCGGTTAAAACCAATTACAAATGTGTTGCCTAAACCATTAATACCTATTGGTGATAAGACAATGGTTGAGGAAATTTTTGATAGATTTAATAGGCACGGTTGTACAAATTTTTATTTGTCGGTAAATTATAAATCGGATTTAATAGAATATTATTTACGCAACCAGAACCTACCCTATAATTTGAATTTTTTTAAAGAAAACAAGCCCATGGGTACAGGTGGAAGTTTAGCTTTACTACAAAACAAGATCAAAGAGACGTTCATCGTTACCAATTGTGATATTTTAATCGAGCAGGATTATGCAGAAATAATAGAATATCATAAAAAAAACAAAAATGAGATTACGATTGTTGCAGCTTTAAAACATTTACCTATTCCGTACGGAATTATTGAAACAGGAGATAATGGACAACTTAAAGATCTTAAAGAAAAACCCGAAATAACATTTAAAATAAATAGTGGGATGTATGTCTTAGAATCTCATTTGTTAGACGAAATTCCAAATGATGAATTTTATCATATTACACAATTGATTGAAAATGTTAAAAACCGAAATGGGCGAATAGGTGTGTTTCCAGTTTCTGAAAAATCTTGGAAAGACGTCGGACTCTTAAGTGACTATATTGACATACTAAATGGTTTTGTGTAAAATATAATGATGTTTGAATTTGCACTTTCTTTTTGACGTCCACGGAAATATTCTAATACAACACATTTATTGCCTATTTTAGATTTCTACTCTCTACGATTAGTAAGATTGCCTTTTTTAGGAATTAAAAATTAATGAATTAGATTACATAATCAAAACTATAATTGAATTTAATGACATTTTTTAAAAAATATTTTTTACCAATTTTAATAGTTGTATTGACTCCGATATCTGTTAATCAATGGACATCTATGCCAGTTGGAAATACCTTTACTAGTTGGATTTTGTATTTGCTCTTAATGCTTGGTTTTATATTTCAAAAAAAATACTTTTTTGATAAAACGAATGACACAAATCTTAAGTTTGTTAAAGTATATCTATTATGGGTGTTGATTTGTTTTATTCGCGGAATAATTGTTGCTGAAAATTATTGGGATTTTAAGAATTTAATTGATAGTGGTTTTGCTTTATTCTTGACCTATTCAATTTTTGTGTTTACCAATCCATCAGTTGTCCAAAATATGTTCAGAACTTGGCTGCAATATGCTTTGCCTTTATTTTTGGTATTCATTTTTTTTATGGATAGGGGAGCTTCAGGCTACTATTTAGCTCCATTAAGTTTTATAGGCCTTTTCTTTCCTTTATTAAATACGAAGTGGAAAATTGTTGTTCTTTTTTTATTTCTTTTTGTGATTGTTGTAGGTCTAGATGTTAGAAGTAATGTTATTAAATATATTGTTACGTTTCTACTTTCCTTCCTTTTCTATTTTAAAAGTATTCTCAAATCTAAAATATTCAAATTTTCTCATTTAATTTTATTAATATTTCCTTTTGTTCTTCTATTTTTAGGAATATCAAATATATTCAACATTTTTAAAATGGATGAATATATTAAAGGCGATTATGAAACTACATCCGTTATAGCTGGTCAAAAAGAAGCGGATGATTTAAAAGCAGATAGTCGATCTTTCCTTTATGAAGAAGTATTACTTTCAGCTGTAAAAAATGATTATGTTATTATGGGTCGTACATTAGCTCGAGGTAATGATTCTAATTCATTTGGGGCATTTTTTGCTGAAGATCTGGGAACGCATCGATATGAACGTGCTAGTAATGAGGTTTCTATATTAAACATCTTTACTTGGACAGGTTTAATAGGAGTTGTGCTTTATTTTTTGATATTTTTTAAAGCTGCTCAGCTAGCTATTTATTGTTCCAACAGTTCTTATATGAAAATTTTGGGTTTTTATGTTTCTTTCCGTTGGGCATTTGGTTGGATTGAAGATTATAATCGATTTGACATTATGAATCTTACGCTGTGGATTGTTATTGCCATGTGTTATTCCAAACAATTCAGAAAAATGTCTGATCGTGATGTTAAAATGTGGTTAAATGGTATATTTACCAATAATTATAAAAAACCACAAATGACAAAATATCAAGTTCCATCATATACTATTCACAAGGTAAAATGAAAAAGAATAAAACTATAGCAGTACTGCTTACCTGCCACAATCGCAAGGACAAAACATTAACATGCTTGCAGGCTCTTTATGAATGTGTCGTTCCAGAAAATTATTCTTTCGAAGTTTTTTTAGTTGATGATGGTTCAACTGATGGAACAGGCGAAAGGGTAAAAAGTGATTTTCCTGATGTTACAATTATACTAGGGGATGGGAATTTGTATTGGAATAGAGGTATGTATAAAGCTTGGGAAACTGCATCAAACACAAAAGGATATGATTTCTACGTATGGTTAAATGATGACACAATGTTGTATACTAATGCTTATGAATTAGTGTTAAGATCTTCAGAACAATTTAACCATCAAGCAATCATCTGTGGGGCAACGTGCGAAAAACAATCTGGTAAAGTATCATATAGTGGTTGGTGGAAGTCAGAGAAAACGCCAATTTTACCAAATGGCGAGATCCAACAATGTGAAATTGTAAATGGTAATTTTTTATTAATACCTAAGACTGTTTTTAATAAAATTGGAAATTTGGATTGGAAATTTAGACATGCTATTGGAGATTTTGATTATGGTTTAAGAGCGCAAAAAGCGGGATTTAAATGTTATATTACTCCTTCTTTTGTTGGCTCTTGTGAGTCAAATCCAACCTTACCAAAATGGTGCTTAATCTCTACTCCCATTGTACAAAGATTTAAATTATTATATTCCCCTTTGGGTTATGCTGAACCCATTCCTTTTTTTATTTATGAAAATAGGCATTTTGGATTATTCACAGCATTAAAGCATTTCATTACCATTAATTTAAGAGCTTTTATACCTCAGTTATGGAAAAAGTAAATGATTTTATATTTCAGGTGGACTCAGATCTTGTAAAAAAGGTCTATTTCGAGTCTGAAAACATAATGATCATTGATGATCAAGATACTACTTCTAATCTTTGTGTTATCTATTTTAGTAGTAATGAATTGTATTATCCAAATACAAAGTCTTCATTTACTAATGCTATTCTTAAAAGAGATAAGTATGAATGGTCTAATAATCGCTTTCCGGATGCAAAGCGTCATATCTTTGTCCGGGATATTCAAAAACAGTGGTATATAGAGGGCGTGTCAGCTAAGATGAATACACCAAAATTAGTGGCGGAACATTTAATAAAATTATGTAAAGATTATATCGTTTTTACTATTGGTAGTTCGGCTGGAGGATTTGCAGCTCTTTTGTTTGGTAGTATTATTAAAGCAAAGCGAGTTTATGCCTTTAATTCACAATTGGATTTGACCATCATTATAAAGAATTCAAATGCATTTGTTGACCCCATTTTATTCAAGTACCTGCAAGACGATTCAAGGTTAAAGTGTTATAAGATAGCAAATTTCATGACAAAAGACATAAAATATTTTTATTTTCAGTCTGCTAATTCCAAAATGGATATCGATCAATATAACACTTGTTCAGAAAAAAATTTACTTAAAAAAATAGAATTTGCCACTTCAAATCATGGTTTTCCTTTTTTAAGACATAATTTATTATATGTTCTAAGGCTTTCAGAAAATGAATTAGAAGAAATGACTAGACATAATTTGCATCCATTTATTTTTTCAGTAAAAATTGATGGCTTTTGTAGAGCTTTTTATCTTTCAAGTAAAGCAGTTTTAAAGCGATTGAAGAAAAAATGGTACGATGAAAAAAATATTTCTTAAACACAGTTCCATTATTTTCAATTTCCAAGAAATTAATGTTTTCCAAAAAACAATAATTGTTTATTATAACGATTTAATATTAAAAGCAATAATAATATAGTAGAATACTTTGCTTTGGAATATTCCACATTCAACAAAACATCAAATTGTCTATGATACCTGTAACAAAACCTTTTATACCGCCTTTGGAAGATTATCAAAAACTCCTACAGGGCATTTGGCAACGTCAATGGCTGACCAATATGGGGCCTTTAGCAAGTGAGCTGGAAATGCAACTTAAAGAACATTTAAAGGTTAATCATCTTCTATATGTTACCAATGGTACCATCGCCCTCCAAATGGCTATTAAGACATTGGAAATTATGGGAGAAATTATTACTACTCCTTTTTCATTTGTAGCGACAACTTCCAGTATAGTTTGGGAAGGTTGTACACCTGTATTTGTGGATATAGATTATAAGACACTAAATATTGATGCTACTAAAATTGAGGAAGCAATAACTGATAAGACCCAAGCCATATTGGCTACTCACGTTTACGGAAATCCTTGTGATGTTGTAGCTATTGAAAAAATAGCTAGAAAACACAACTTAAAAGTTATTTATGACGGAGCTCATGCGTTTGGAGTAGAAGTAAATGGAAAATCCATCTTTAGGTATGGCGATATTTCCATCTGCTCCTTACATGCAACTAAATTATATCACTCCATAGAAGGAGGTTTAATTATAACTGAAAATGCCGCAATATTAAAAAAACTAGCTTCTATGCGTAATTTTGGCATTGCTGGGTTTGACTCATTTGATGAATTGGGGATTAATGGTAAAAATTCCGAGTTTCATGCAGCAATGGGTTTGATAAATCTGAAATACATTCAGGCTATTCACGATAATAGAAAAAAAATAACAGAACGTTACAATATTCTATTACAAAATTTTAAGGCCTACCAGCCTTTACGGTATCTCGGTTCTACTCTAAATTATGCCTATTATCCTTTGGTTTTAGAGAGTGAAGAATTGTTGTTAAAGATAAAAGTATTGTTAGACGGACACGAAATTTTTACCCGCCGTTATTTTTACCCTTCTTTGGCCAACACATTGCCTTATTTGGAACCAAGGAGTTTAGAGGTGACTGATGATGTGTCTAAACGCGTGTTATGCTTGCCGCTATACCATGATTTAACGCTAGAAGAGGTCGATTTGATTTGCCGTTTAATAATGAGAGTTCAAAATAATTAAAATATGCTTATAGTTGGAGCCAGAGGATTTGCTAAAGAATTATTGCAGATTTTTTATCAATTGAAGCAATTAGAAAATATTGCGTTTTATGATGATGTTAATGAAGATATTGGTGATTTTTTATATGGTGAGTTTCCAATAATTAAAAATATAGAAGTTGCCAAAGAATTCTTTATGAAAAACGGAAATGAATTCACAATTGGCATAGGAAATCCTGTATTGAGATATCGATTGTATAATAAGTTCAAAACAATAGGCGGGGAATTTGTATCATCAATAAGTCCGTTAGCGCAAATTGGAAATTATGAAGTGAAAATTGTAAACGGTTGTAATGTTTTAGCGAATGCGATTTTTTCAAATTCAACTTGTTTAGGTAAAGGATGTCTTGTTTATTATAATGTTTTGATTACACATGATTGTTTAGTAGGTGATTTTGTAGAATTATCTCCAGGGGTGACACTTTTGGGTAATGTTCAGGTCGGGAGTTTTACTCAAATAGGTGCTAATAGTACAGTTTTACCTAAAGTTAAAATTGGAAAAAATGTTATTGTAGGAGCAGGCTCTCTTGTGACAAAAGATATTCCAGATAATTGTATAGTTGTGGGAATACCTGCGAAAATCATTAAAGAATTAGAGCCTATAAATCTATAGAGGAAGTCATTTAGGCAATATATTAGCTGGTAGATGCAATCGAAAAAAACGTATCGAAGAAAATCGAAGATTAATATACAGTAAAGGAAATGAAAAATAAAAAATAACATAAAAAAATGAATAATAAACTTTCAAAATTAGCCCTCGGAATTATTAAGAATATTTTTTACACTCCACCATTAGAAGGGTCTATTTGTAGTACTATTATTAAAGACGAACTAGAAAAAGATAAGCCATCCATGATAGCAAGGTTTGGTTCAGTTGAAATTAAAGCCGTTTTGTATCCTGAAAATCCTTTGCTAATCAAGCCTTTGAAAAAAAATACATTTAAGCAGATGTATGCAGGTGGTTTTTTTCCGTGTAATGAAAAAACTATTTCTCACTTTTCTGAATTAATGATAGAAGATATGAAATTGTTGGATGTTTTAGGCTCTTGGCGTATTGAAGAATGTTTACTACAAAAACATTTTCCTTTGGCTAAAAGAATAAAACTGAGTGAATTGGAGCCTTATTTGCAACAAGACCCTTGGTCGGAGGTGTTAGAAAATAAAAAAATATTAGTGATCCATCCTTTTGATACAGCTATTGAAGATCAGTATAATAATAGGCAATTATTATTTAAAGATTCCCGCGTGCTTCCAAAATTTAAATCTCTTGAAACTATAAAAGCGGTTATGATTCTTAAGGAAAATGATTCGCCGTTTGAAGATTGGTTTGCTGCACTCAATTATATGAAAACAGAAATTGATAAAAAAGATTTTGATATTGCGATCATTGGATGTGGACCTTTTGGTTTTCCGCTTGCTGCTCATGTAAAACGTATAGGTAAAAAGGCAGTTCATCTAGGAGGTGCAACTCAGATATTATTTGGTATTAAAGGTAAAAGATGGATTGAAGATGAAAATTTCAAAGATATCATCAACGAAAATTTCATTTTCCCCAGCGATGTTGATAAACCTAAAGGGTTTTTAAAAATGGATGGCGGTTGCTATTGGTAGTATGCCAAAATTTTTAGTAGAGGCTATATCTAGAAATAGGAATTTAAAATATAAATTAAGCATGAAGAAATTATTGGTAAATCTATCAAAAAGCAACGCATTAGTTTTGTCGATTGTGGCTTTTTTTTATAGTTTATTTTCTATTCTGAGGTTTAAAGGTAGGCTAGGAAACAGCCTAGTTTTAAAAGCAACTTCCTAAAGAAAACCAAGATTAGAATTAATGGAAAAAATAATACCGTAGTATTTCATCCAGAGAACCGATTGTTTAAATGCTTGTTGCATATTTTCTGCAGTTGCTTGAACGGTATAATATTGAATATAATTTTCCAGTGTTTATTAATCAAGAAGAGTTGCCAAGTTATTATGCGCAAGCTAAATTATTTTTGTTTCCTACAAGAAATGATCCTTGGGTGCAATGGCTCACGGTATGCCCGTTATTACTTGTAGTAATGATGGTGTTGCGAATGATCTGGTTGTCAATGGTCTTAATGGATATATTGCCTTTGTCACAAAAAGAGTGGGCTGGTAAGATCATTGAAATTTTTAATTGTTTAGATGAGTACAAAAGATTTTCAGATAATGCACTAAAGTAAGTGAAAAAATATAGTTATAAAAATTCTGCTAAAGGAATAATAGATGCTGTAAATTAAGTACTTTAAACAATCTGTTTTTAGCACATAATTGGATTTATTTTTACTGCAAATAGATTAACTAGGGACTCCATTCGACTATTAATTTTATTGCAACAATGT
>JAAFGY010000105.1 GCA_010365135.1 Flavobacterium sp. | reverse complement strand
TGCGACTTCAAGATACTGAATTTCAGTATCTTGACCAATATTTATCCATTATTTTTTTCTTAAAATAATTGCACCCCACGGGTTAAATTTAATTAGTTTGCATTGTAATGGCAATCAGTTGACCAATTTAGATACTTCTAAAAATACAGTTTTGACCGACTTGGAATGTAATCAAAATCAATTAACCAATATAAACGTTTCAAAAAACACCGTTTTAACAACTTTGTTATGTGAAGCGAATCAATTGATAAATCTTGATGTTTCAAAAAATACCGTTTTAACAACTTTGTTATGTGAAGCGAATCAATTGATAAATCTTGATGTTTCAAATAATACAGCTTTGAATTCTTTAAATTGTAATTTAAATCAAATAACAAGTTTGAATGTTTCTCAAAATCTAGCTTTGACTCATTTAAATTGTATTGATAATAAACTAATTGTTTTAGATGTTTCTAAAAATTTGGCTTTGATTGGTTTAAACTGTAGCTACAACCAATTAACCAATTTAGATGTTTCTAAAAATTTGGCTTTGACTTTTTTAGGATGTATTGACAACCTCAAAACTACTGTGGATGTTTCCAAAAATTTAGCTTTGGTAGATTTGGAATGCGGTGGCTATAGTTTGACCACTATCGATGTTTCCAAAAATCTAGCCTTGAGATATTTGAATTGTGAAAACAGCGAACAATTAACCTATTTAGATGTCTCTAAAAATGTTGCCTTGGCAACTTTAACTTGTGATTATACCTCATTATCTATTTTAGATCTTTCTAAAAATAAGGCTTTGACTACTTTGGTTTGTTATGATACTAAACTAACAAGTTTAAATTTGAAAAATGGGAATAATAAAAATTTAAAAATTGGTTCTCTTTATTCATATACGGATTTCACAAACAATCCAAATCTAACTTGCATTCAAGTGGATGATGCTGTTTTTTCTAATGCTAATTGGGCAACATCAAAAGATGCAACAGCGAGTTATTCCGACAATTGCCCACCACCTTCTGTAATGGTTAGCAGCGAATTCGAGGACAAACTAATCGCATTAGGCATTGACACGGATGGAAAAAATGGTTCAGTTTTGTTATCAAATATAACAAATGTAAAAAGCATAGATGTTTCAAATTCTGGAATAACAAACTTGTCAGGAATTGAATATTTTGCCTCTTTAGAAACCCTAATCTGCAAAGGAAATTCATTGACCACAATAAATGTTTCCTACAACAACGCATTAAAACATTTAGATTGTTCCAATAATCCTTTAACTACTCTAGATGTTTCTAAAAACATTCTTCTAGTCGAATTGTATTGTGATGGCATAGTAATTATTAAAAATAAAGTTAGCAATACAAAAACTTATGTTGGAACCCAATTAACGGTTTTAGACCTTTCAAACAATGTCTTTTTGACGAAGTTGAGTTGCTCTAACAATCAACTAGTAAGTTTAGATGTTTCTAATAACACACTCCTAACAGACCTAAATTGTTCCAATAATAGTTTGCAAAATTTGAATGTAAACAATGGCAACAACACCAATATGGTCAATGTGAATTTTAAAAATAATGCCTCTTTATCCTGCATCAAAGTGGATAGTGATGTTTATTCCAATGCCAATTGGATCGCAGCCAAAGACGCATCAACAATTTATTCCAAAACTGCTTGTACTTTAGGAGTCAATGATTTGGTTTTTGATAAAATAGTGTTGTATCCAAATCCCGTAAAAGGACAATTGCATATCGACAACATTGTACTAGAAAAAATAACCATTTATGATTCGCTAGGAAAACTAATGCAAACAACAGAGTTCGCAAGTGGTTCAAATAGCAACACTATTGACGCAAAAGGTTTAACCAAAGGGGTCTATTTTATATACCTGCAAAGTGAAAACTCAGGAGTGGTCAAAAAAATAATTGTCCAGTAACCAATTTCAAGTTAAGAAAAAGATGTTAAGGTTTACACAAACCCTAACCTCTTTTTTAGTAACTCACTTTATGGAATACTACTTTGTTTTAATTGCCGCTAAAGTGAGCGGAGTTTAGTTTAAATATTGAATTGTCTTTAGGCAAAAGACTCTCCAAAAACCTCATTCCACCCCAAGTACATAAACGACCTTAGTATCATTTTGGGGTATAGAAACAAAAGTACCTTCATTTTCTATAAAAAAGGCTACTTCCAACAAGAAAAAAATAACCCCTTCTCCATCAGGAAAATCTTTTATACAGAGTCGCAATTTTTTGGTACTACGGCTATCAAAACCATAAAATTCCATGTCTGTTAACTGCAAAAAACTCGCTGAAGTACCAAAATCAAACCGCAAAGCCCCCAATCGAAAACCCACACAATCGACACCCTCTGGAAATACAAAAGCCTCCTGAGTCTTAAAAGGCTCAAACACCAACTTCCTTTTCGAAATATCAAAATGATAGTTCCCTTTAAAAGTAGTTCGAAATAAACCACTTGGATTAAAATCATATCCTACAAACAACGACTTTCCCCCAGCAGATTCAAAACCATTTTTCAAACAACGATTACCCCTTTCAGCCACAGTATCACAACACATCACTTTCCGCATTATCGTAGTGAGGCCATTACAAACCTCCAAATTATTGCTTTTTGGCAATCCTTCATTAAGTGCCATCCTAATCGCTTTACACGATTGGGTCAAAACACCAAATTCACTGGCATTTTCTCTACTCTTGGCATATTTGGGATCATCCTTCAACCCTTCTGTAGTAAAGCCTGTTTTCTCTTTTATAATGTGCTCACCCCACAAGGGATAAATCACATAACCTTCAAATCGCTTTGGAATTTTTCCGTCACTAAAAATTTTTGCCATAACAATTAGAATTCTAATTAGTAATAAAAACTTCCCAAAATTAAGAATTTATTCCATTGGTTTTGAAAAGATGTCTTGACAGGATTTATATCATTTTAAGTTAGAATTTACAACAATCATTTTTTTTCAAAATAAAAATAAAGCATAGTGATTTAATGATTTATTATATTAAATCACTAGTGTCCTCTTAAAATAAATTCAAAATTATGTTCATTGATTTTATTTTAATCTGATTTTATAAGTAATTCATTTATAGAAACTTTATTAAGTATTGATGCGGATAATATTTGTAATATTGATTTACGAACATAAAAATCATTTCAAATCGTCACGCATAAAATAGATATTTATAATGCAGATTTACAATAATTTAAAAGAATATGTTTTATTTTTTAGTGGACACTAGTGATATTAAATCTATTAATAATTTTCAATAGCCTCAAGATTTAGCTGGAGGAGTTATGAAATAAAGTAGCATTGGCTTTAGCTAAACTATTATTTTAGGGCGAGTCAAGTCAATATCAAAGCCTAGTCAAAGCCCCATCATCGCCTAGGCTGTGGTACCCCCAAAAAGTATAAAAAACAATACAATTAGATCCAAAAAAAAGCCATAACAATTGCTATGGCTCATTTATAGTATGTTAATTCTAGAGTAAAAATCCTAATACTCCAACAACCTTATACCCGATTGAAAAACATTTAGTCCATAGTTAACATAAGCACAACAAATCATGTTTTTATTCCCAAATCATAAGATATGGGAATAATATAACTCTTTCCGAAAAATATGTAATTCTTTTTCTTCACAATCCAATTAACTTTGCAGCCTTAGTAATCAACTAATTAGCAAATTATCGCAGTCCCCACGTAGATATATTTGCAGCCTTTCAGCAAGCGAATGAGGTTTGTTCAACTTATAGCCAAGTGTTAATACCTAAAACGAAGAATATGATAGACAATTTAAAAAATGCTCAGAAAACTAGCCTCATCAACAAAACTTTATCCAATCTGGATTCGCCGCAATATTATGATATGATCGTCTTTTGTCATCTCCGTTGGCAATTTGTTTATCAGCGACCGCAACATATTATAAGCCGAATGGCAAAAACAATGAAAACCTTATTTATTGAGGAGCCCTTATACGATAGTGAAAATAAAAGTTCGGGAAATATTATAGTGGTCGATAGTATGCTTCATATTTTACAACCTAATGTAAAAGACATCGAATCTATTGCGAGCGTTATTCCCCTTTATGTTAGAAACAAGAGTATTCCATTTGGATGGTTCTACTCCGCTTCCTTTTCACCTTTATTGGAACAAATAAATTTTGAATCTGTAATGTACGATTGTATGGATGAGCTTTCCTTATTTAAAGGGGCTCCAGAACATTTAATTAATCAAGAAAAGTATTTAATAGCTAATGCCAAGATCATTTTTACAGGTGGAAAATCGTTGTACGAATCAAAAAAACAATTGCACGACAATGTATATTGCTTTCCCAGTTCAGTAGATGAGGCGCATTTTGCAAAAGCATTAAACGGCATTTCCCTACCTGATGATATTGCCGGCATTCAGTCACCCATTGTTGGGTATTTTGGTGTAATCGATGAGCGAATCGACCTAAATTTGCTGCATGCAACTGCCAAACAATTACCCACTGTCTCTTTTGTGATGATTGGACCTTTGGCAAAAATTGAAGAATCCGACCTTCCCAAAGAAGATAACATCCATTATTTGGGAATGAAATCTTATGAGCAATTGCCCCATTACTTGAAAGCATTTGATATTGCCATGATGCCTTTTGCGCTAAATGATGCTACCAAATATATTAGCCCGACTAAAACTTTGGAATATATGGCGGCAGGAAAAGCAATCATCTCAACCAAAATTATGGATGTGGTTCGTGATTACAGCACTTGTGTAAGCTTGATTGAAACGGCCGATGAATTCTGTGAAGCCATAACATTTTTGCTGGACAAAACAGATCGTATGTCTCTAGAAATGGAATATCATAAAATACTTAAAAAAACTTCTTGGGATGCCACTGCTAATAAAATGAAGTCTATTATTAAAACATTTGCCCAATGAAACATATAGACATTTTAATAATCGGTGCAGGGATATCGGGTGCTGTTTTGGCCGAACGTTATGCCGCAATTGGCAAAAAAGTTTTAATTATTGAAAAACGCAATCATATTGCAGGGAACTGCTATGATTATATAGATGAGAACGGCATTTTGGTCTCTAAATATGGTGCGCACTTATTTCATACTAACGAAAAGTCGGTTTGGAACTATGTCAATCAATTCGCAGAGTGGTATCCTTGGGAACACAAAGTAATAGCAAGAGTGGATGACAAAACTGTTCCAATTCCTGTAAATATTACTACGGTAAATGAACTGTTCAACATTCATATTACTACAGAGGAAGATATGAAAATTTGGCTCGAACAAAATCGTACGCCGATTGAAAAACCTTCGAATGGTGAAGAAGCCGTTTTAAATCGCGTGGGAACTGTTTTGTACGAAAAAATGTTTAAGCATTATACCAAAAAACAATGGGATAAATATCCTGCTGAACTCGATGCTTCGGTTTTAGAACGTATTCCGGTAAGAACCAATTATGATGACCGGTATTTCTCTGATACTTATCAGGCATTGCCAAAAGGCGGTTACACCAAATTATTCGAAAACATATTGAATAATCCCAACATAGAAATACTTCTTGAAACGGATTATTTTGATGTAAAAGACCAATATAAAAATTACGAAAAATTGTTTTATACTGGCCCTGTAGATCGTTTCTTTGAGTTTAAACACAGTCTAATGGAAAAACTCGAATACCGTTCTATCAACTTTGTTAGTGAGACAATCGATGCCGAATTCTTCCAGGAAAACTCGGTGGTGAATTATCCGGGAACCGAAGTGGATTTTACCCGAATTATCGAGTACAAACACTTTGGAAACCAAAAATCTGCCAAAACTACTGTTGTAAAAGAATTTACAGTTGATGAAGGTGAACCGTATTATCCAGTGCCAAACCCTCGCAATCAGGAAATTTATGCACAGTACAAAAAGGAAGCAGATAAGTTGATAGACGTTCACTTTGTAGGAAGGCTCGCCAATTACAAATATTTCAATATGGATCAAGCATTCAAAAATGCCTTGGAACTATTTGAAAAATTAGAAAAAAAACAATCTAATTATAAAATAGCGGGATAAATGAAACTTTTCAATACTTTCTTTTTAGGAGGTTATGAATGTGCAGACCACATCAACCGATCTGGCGTAAGAGTTAATCTGCTCAAAGAAACCCAACATGACATTCGTGTGGACGAAGACTATGAAGCACTAGCCTTAATTGGCATAAAAACGGTGCGCGAAGGCATTTGCTGGAGCGCCGTAGAAACTGCTCCTGGAATTTTTGATTTTTCAGAAGTGCTTAACCGAATGCGCGCAGCAGAAAATTTTGACATTCAACAAATTTGGGATTTGATACATTTTGGTTATCCTGACGGCATTTATCCCACACATCCGCTTTTCTGCGAACGCTTTGTGCAATTGTGTGAAGCCTTTGCCTTGTTTTACAAAAACAATTCCAAACAACCCTTATTTGTGGTTCCCATCAACGAAATTAGCTTTTTGTCCTGGCACTCTGGTGATGTTAGGGGAACCGTTCCATTTGCTGTGAATAGCGGATGGGATATCAAATACCATTTATGTAAAGCGGCCATTTTAGGGATAAAAATGCTTAAAAATAAAGATCCAAATTGTACCATTATTCTAGTGGAGCCTTTGATCAAAATTCACGTTTCCGAACTTCAAAAGGAGGTGCAAGAAATCAACGAAGATCAATTTCAAGCGATGGACATCATTGCGGGTCGCATTTGTCCTGAATTGGGAGGATCGGAAAATTTGTTGGAAATTCTGGGATTCAATTATTACTGGGATTGTCAATGGGAAGTCAATGGCGAACCACTAGACTGGCCAGACCTACAACAAAAAAGAGTGCCATTTTCCGCATTACTGAAAATGGCTTACGAACGATACAAAAAACCCATGTTTGTTTCAGAAACCGGCCATTTTGGAACGGGGCGTGCCCAATGGCTCGAAGAAATTATGGCTGAGTGCATTCTTGCCAAAAATAATGGTGTTGATTTACAGGGAATTTGCATATATCCAGTAACCGACAGACCGGATTGGGATGATTTAACGCGCTACAGTAATTGTGGCCTCTGGGATTTGGACGAAATCAGTAATCGAATCCCAAATCTGAGATATATTGACGCATTTCTAAAAACACAACACGATATAGAGAAAAAGAAACCTGTTTTGGAACAGATATTCGATTTATTTAGATAAGGTAATATTAAAAATAGAATCAAACCGATTGAGATTTTTAGTGCTATTTAATACTTCAACAACTCCAACAACACATCTTCAAATCGGCCCTTCGGCAAATATTGGTCTTCTAAGGCTTTAGTAAACGGAATCGGACTGTCCAAACTCGCTACACGTTGTATTGGTGCATCAAGAAATTTAAAACAATTTTCCATAATCAATGCTGAAATATCGCTGGCAATTCCGCCGAAAAGAGAATCTTCTTGGTAAATAATAGCACGTCCTGTTTTCTTTACAGAAGCGAAAATGGCTTCCGTGTCCAACGGTTGCAAGGTTCTTAAATCCAATACATCCGCCGATATTTCAGGGCATTTAGCCAAAGTTTCCAAAGCCCAATGCACTGCAGCCCCAAAACTAATAATCGTAACTTGCGTTCCTTCTTTCAACAAAGCCGCTTTCCCCAACGGAATCGTGTAATAATCCGTAGGGACATCTTGGTAAATACTGCGATACAATTGCTTGTGTTCAAAAAACAAAACCGGATTTGGATCATTGATGGATTCGTTCAACAACCCTTTGGCGTCATAAGGAAAAGCGGGATAAACCACTTTCAAACCGGGAGTTTTGGTAAACCAAGCTTCGTTAGTCTGCGAATGAAAAGGCCCCGCTTGTGTGCCGCCACCACAAGGCATTCGAACCACAACATCGGCCTTTTCCTGCCAACGATAATGCGTTTTGGCCAATAAATTGACGATGGGATTAAAGCCAGTCGAAACAAAATCGGCAAACTGCATTTCGACAATCGCTTTATACCCATTGATCGACAAACCCATTCCAGCCGAAACAACAGCGCTTTCGCAAATGGGCGTATTGCGAACACGCTCTTTACTAAACTGCTCTACAAAGCCAGTAGTAATCTTGAAAGCACCTCCATATTCAGCAATATCCTGACCCATAATAATCAAGTTTTTATGTCGCGTCATAGATTGTCGCAAGCTGTTGGAAATAGCATCTACAAATCGAATATTTTTAATTTCATTAGAATGGTTAAATTCTTGATATTGATATTGTTTATAAACATCATTTAATTCTTCATCGTAAGAGGATTTAATTTCTGGTTCAGCATTGGCAAGAGCCCAATTTTCGTCGATTTCGTTCTTAATTTCGCTTCTTAAATTCGAATCAAAATCATAGGAAAGGATTCCTTTATTTACTAAAAATTTCTTGTAGTTTTCCACTGGATCTTTTGCAGCCCATTCATCCAATAACTCCTGCGGAACATATTTGGTACCACTCGCCTCTTCGTGACCGCGCATCCTAAAGGTTTTAAATTCCAATAAAACAGGACGAGGATGCTCCATCATAGAAGTTTTCAATTCGGATAATTTGTTATAAACTTCCAGGATATTGTTCCCATCCAGAATATGACTTTCAATTCCATAACCTATTCCTTTATCGGCAATATTCTCGCACCGAAACTGCTCGTTTGTGGGAGTTGAAAGTCCATAACCATTATTTTCGACAATAAAAAGAACGGGCAATTCCCAAACGGCAGCAATATTCAAAGCCTCGTGAAAATCGCCTTCGCTTGTGGCTCCTTCGCCAGTAAAAACAGCGGTAATCTTTCCATTTTGCTTCAGTTTATTGGCCAAAGCAATGCCATCGGCGATGCCTAATTGGGGTCCCAAATGTGAAATCATCCCAATAATCTTGTATTCTTGTGTGCCAAAGTGAAAACTGCGGTCACGACCTTTGGTAAAACCATTGGCTTTGCCTTGCCATTGTGAAAAAAGTCGGTGTAACGGAATATTTCGACCTGTGAAAACTCCCAAGTTTCGGTGCATCGGCAGAATGTATTCATCAGCATCCAAAACGGCCGTAACACCCACAGAAATAGCTTCTTGACCAATTCCAGAAAACCATTTAGAAACCTTTCCTTGCCGAATCAGAATTAACATTTTTTCTTCAATAAGTCTTGGTAAAACCAATCTTTTATACAAATCAATTAATTGTTCGTTGCTAAGCTCTTTTCTGTCGAAAGTCATTTGATTATCTTTATGGTTTACTAAATATTGGGATTATAATACAATTAAACTAAAGTCTAACTCGTTGGGTGCAATTCAAACTTTTCACGGCATTATTTTTCATCCTTGTCTAAATTTGATTGCTTAAGTTCTCTTTCTAAAAAGTAATTTAATGCGGTTCTCAAGGTTGCAATGGCAGCTAATTGACCTATTTCTGTCCAAGTTGGTGCAATTGCAGTTTTCAAAATATCGGCACCAAGCAGAAGCTCTAGGGCTATTGCCAATGATTTTCCCAATGAAAGCCGGATACTAGTAGCTGGCAAATAACCCGAAACTTTCGAAAAACTGTCCTTGAAATAATGAAATACCGCTTTTGCCGCAGCATAAGAAATGATAATTGCCGAAAGAAATTCTATACCTTGAGCAATCGTTGTGGTGCTTATTTTGATAATTTCTTCCATTTTTTTTGCAATTGTTAACTGTTAATCTCAATCAAAAATAAATATTTTTAAACTAGTACAAAACTGTTCTAGGGATTATTTTATATACTTCCTTGATTTTTAGTTGTTAATAATTACAATTAATAAAACGACAATAACGATGACCATGAGAATTTAAAATAATTCCCCTGCATTAAAAAATCGGTTTTATATTTTTGACCACATTTCAAAATAATTTAAGATTTCATTGAATAAAACATCACAATCCAAAGTTTTTATAGAGTTGCTGATAATTTGGATTTGTAGGATCTAATTGCTTCAACCGCAACACAGTTTGCAAACCTTTAGTCCTATTATTAGTCTGAATATAGACAAAAGAAAGCGCATAATACAAATCAGAATTAGAAGGATTAATTTGTATTCCTTTCATTAAAATTTCCGCCGCTTCGCCAAATTTTTTGTCTTGACTCAATAACAATCCGTAATTGTAATATAGTCTAGGATTGGTCGATTTTAATTCCACCGCTTTCGCGAAAGATTTTTTAGCGGCTGGAATGTTATTTATCTCATGGTATAATAAAGCCATATTGTAATAAATACGCTCATTTTTAGAATCATTTTTCAGAGCCATTTCCAAGGCTTGCAAGGCCTGTGCATTTTTCCCTTGTGAATTATAAGCAGCAGACAAATTCAGCAAAGCATAATTCATATTGCTGTCTTTTTTTAGACCACGCAAATAAAACTTTTGGGCATTGTCGTAATCCTTTAATTTCAAATAATAATCGGCCAGCATCACATTTCCTGTCGAAAAATCAGTTTGATAACGCAATGATTTCTCTAATTCAATTTGAGCCGACCTAAAAGCTTGCCTATATTGAGATGGAACTTGATCTTTGGGAATTGTTATATATAAATCGGCTGCGGCCAATCGAACGGCGCGCACTTTATCCGAAAGCAATGGGCCCACAGGTTGTATCCAATTTTCAGATGGAAACGAAGCTAAACTTCGCAAAGCCCTATACCTGATTTGTGCTTCTTTACTAGGTAATCTAGCGATAATTGTATTCAAACTGGTTTGAGTTTGGATAGAACCCAAATAAAAAGTAGCAGTGGCTTTGATTATTTTGGGCACAAATTGATTGTCAATTAAACGCGTCAAATGATTTTCACTTTTCGCATCCAATCGGCTTCCTGGAATTAAATCTTCGGCAAAATGATATTTCCTGTTTGGCCCATACCATTTGATTATTGCATCCGCCAAAACTTTCTCTGATTTGTCTTTATGACATGTACTACATGCATTCGGAGTCCCATATTTTACTGACAAATCGGGTCTTGGAACTCTAAAACTATGGTCGTGACGCAAATCATTTCCCATATATAATTTTCCAGACATATGGCAGTTTTTGCACTCCGCTGCTGGAGTTCCTTTTTTGTGAAATGTATGACTAGGAACATCATATTTTGTAGGAATATGACAAAGTGTACAGGTTTGGTTGCCAATGCGTTTGAGCTTCACTGAGTGTGGATTATGACACGTACTGCATGTAACGCCTTTGTGAAACATTCGACTTTGCAAAAAGGAAGTGTAGATATAATCTTCGTCATTTACCTGACCATCTGCGTGATAAAATTCAGTGTCGGGAATTTGTGGAATATAATTATCCATAATTTCCTTGCTGGCAATATGCGAACCGCTGATTTCAGAAATTCTCGCGTGACAAGGAGCGCAAGCGTTTAGTTCTTCAATTTGTTTTGAGTTTTTGGCTAATTTCATAAAACTTCCAGCCACTTTTTCTCCAGATTTATAATCTTTACCAATAATGAAATCCACGTGCTGTTTTCCTGCTCCGTGACAGCTTTCGCAACTCACATTGATTATCGAATAACTCGTTTTATACCTATCAGTTTTAATGTCATAATTCTTCCGAAGATTGGTCGAATGACAAGTGGCACACATGGTATTCCAATTTTGGGCATTTCCGGTCCAATGCAACCAGTCATGAGAGGGTATTTTTTGGCCTGCATATTGGTTAAACCATTTCTTTTTATTCACATCCCAACTCAATCTTGGCACTTGCATCCGTCCGTCCGGAAATTGGACTAGATATTGTTGCAAAGGAGTAAATCCAAAGATATATTTGACTTCAAAATCGTGGTTTTTGCCGTCATCACCTTCGGTATTGATGAAATATTTTGTACCTTTTTTATAAAAACGACTCGTCACACCATCTGCAGTCAAGGTGATATTATTAAAATCTCCTTTTACAGTAGAAGCATCGGGAGGCAACATCGACATATAATGATGCGATTGCTTCCATTCTTTAAATTCTAAAGCATGACATTTCTTACAGGATTGATCTCCAACATAAGCTACAGATTGAGATTCCATAGCGGAATAAGTAACATCTTTAGAGGTACAACGATCAACAATAAAAACTCTGAAAATAACAAGAAGTGCTATGAAGAGCATCACTAATAAAGCCGATTTTTTGTACATTGATTCTTTTTTAAGCAAAAGTATCTTATTTGATAAAAGAAGCAAAGTTTTCGATAACTATTTAATGAGTTTGAATTGGATTGAAAGTGAAACTTCTTCATTAAATTGTATGTGCTTACAATATAATTTTATTGAGGTCTGCATCTAATTACATATCATTTTTTGATGTGTAATATTATCAGCTTTGACCATTCTTTTGATTAAATTATTAAAGAT
>JAAFGY010000104.1 GCA_010365135.1 Flavobacterium sp. | reverse complement strand
TATTATATTTCAGTCACTTTATTATTTTTGAAATTTAATAAATTCGAATTTTAACGGTTAAATAATATTCTTTATTTGAAATCAAAAAATCAAGAATATCTTGTATATGTATATTATGCAATAACATATTATCAATTTTTATATATTAACGCATCACCAGCAATTGAAGAACGACAAAAGAATGTTTATAAACAAATAAAAAAATCAAAATGAAAAAAAATCAAACAGCTTTTAGGGCAGTTATACTGTTCGCCTTTTCCACTTTATTGCTAAATTGCAGTAAAGACGTTGTCCAATCGGACTCTCAAACTTTCAATTACTCCAAATTTACGGATGCAAGGGATGGTAAAACTTACCAAACAATTAAGATTGGTAATCAAGAGTGGATGGCTGAAAATTTAGCCTTTGAAACAGATAGTGATTCATGGATTTATTGGAACGATAAAAACGATGGCGTCCAATATGGTCGACTATACACATGGGGTGCAGCTCTCCAAGCAGTGCCTGCTGGTTATCATTTACCCACAGATACAGAATGGAAGCAATTGGAAATAAATTTAGGTATGAGTCAATCCGATGCAAACGGTACAAGCTTTAGAGGTTCTAATGAAGGAACATTATTAAAAGCTAAAAGCAATTGGGCGGATGAAGGAAATGGCACTAACGAAAATGGTTTTTCGGCACTCCCTGGTGGGTTTCGTTCTAATGCTGGAAGCTATTTAGGAATTTACTGGCAAGGATATTGGTGGTCAGCTACTGAAAGTGATAAATCCAATTCTTGGATTAGGATGATTACAAATAATAATTCCAAAGTTGGAAGAAATATTAGTTTCAAGGGTGACGCATATTCTGTTCGTTGTTTAAAAAACAATTAAGAAACTGAAGTATATTTATGACGCCAATAACTTACATTAATGTTGTTATCAAAGTTGGTATTGAATGTCAAAATGTTTAAACTAAGAAATAGTCAAATAAATGATTTCTTCAATTCGACAATGGAAAGAATATATAATGAGTGATTTATATCGATACGAATCAAAAAGCAATTGGCAGTCTTTTTTGAAATCCTATATGATAAATGAGGGTTTTAGGTATAGTTTTTGGTTGAGAACCAACAACTATCTGGGCAATATTAAAGGAAGGTTTTTTTTACAACCAATTTATTTATTTAGCAAAGTAATCCAAAGACGTCTTAAATATAAATTTGGAATTCAGATCCATTCATACGGAAAAATTGACAAAGGATTGTATATCATTCACTATTCCGGAATTTTTATAAACGGCAATGTCGTAATTGGGAAAAACTTCACTATTTCTCAAGGTGTTTCTATTGGAGTAACAAACAGAGGTTTAAAAAAAGGGAACCCAATTATCGGAGATAATGTATATATTGGGCCAGGAGCAATTATAATCGGGAATGTCACTATCGGGAATGATGCAGCTATAGGTGCTAATGCAGTTGTAACAAAAGATTTGCCTCCTTTTGCAGTAGCAGTTGGTGTACCTGCAAGGGTTATATCCTATAACGGATCCAAACAATATGTGAATAATCGAATTTAAATAAAAAGAGAAATAAAGAGTATAACCAAGCTATATCGATAATTAACTAAATACAAAAAAATGGCTTTCCTGAAAGACTCAACTAGACAAACAAGCCTTCTTTTAAGTTGACAACTATTTTTGAAAAAAAGTAATTATGAAAATTCGCATTGTTGGACAATGGAATACTATTATTAAAAGATTTGAAAAATACCGAGTTTATCTTAAATCATCAGTATTATATTTAGGCTCTTCAGTTTTATCTGCGGCAATAAGTATTGCAATAAATCCATTAATGGCAAAAAACCTATCTCCAGAGGATTATGCAATTATTGGCTATTTCACATCCTTTCAATTATTACTTTTGCCATTGTTGAATTTCAACCTTATTACTTACTATTTAAGAAATTACTATAAGATACCAGATGAAAGGAGAACAATAGTAGCAGATACTATACTTATTTCATCGTTAATTTATGGAATATTTTCATTGGTTGTCAGTCTATTCTTATTTAGTATTTATTTCAAAATATCCAAAATATCATTTGATTTCTATCCGTTTGCCTTGGTAGCTTTTCTGCCGGTTCTACTAAATAATTTCATCAATTTTTACCTAGTAAATTGCAGATTAAAAAGAGAAGCATCCAATTATGCAAAATTGAATATCACGAATTCAGTTTTACTCGCAACAATTTCAATAGTACTTGTCGTTTATTTTAAACTTGGGGCAATTGGAAAATTGAATTCGGTTTTAATTGTTTCATTATTTTACTCCGCCTATTGCTTTGTTAAGAGTCTAAATAAATGGCAATTTGATTTTTCTGTTTTAAAAGACGCAATAAAATTTTCCTATCCATTAACCTTATCAGCATTATTATGGTATTTCTTTACAGGTTATGACCGTGCTTTACTTGTGGGGTTAAACGATAACAATACCTTAGGAATATATAATGTTGGCCTCCAAATTGCATCAATTTTAACAGTATTTTATACCGCAATAAGTCAAACATTTGAGCCAGACATTTACAAGGCAATAGCGGAAAATAACAATAATAAATTAATAAAATTGTTCAGTGCTATTATTGGAATAAATGCGATACCAAATATCTTATTTATAGTTTTTGCGCCCCTTGTTATTGGTCTGCTAACGGCCAACCGATATTTAGAATCTACAATATTTGCACAAATATTTGCACTCAGAAATATTACAATGTCATTTTATTATATGGCTATTATGGTTGTTGTCGGATATGGTTATACAAAGCAAGAATTTATAATTCGATTATCTGCCACAATTCCCATTATTGTCTTCATGAAATCACTAGTTAACAACTATACTTTCTATGGAGCAGCATGGAGCCAGGTAATTGCCTTCTTAGTGCTTGCTATTCTATTATACATTTATATACATTTCAAATTAATTAAACAAAATTTATTGCAAAATGTAAAATGAATCAAAATCAAATTAACATAGAATTAACATTAAGTATGCGCATATATGTCTACCTTCAAAGAAATACCTTTAAGATATGACCGATAATATTTGGACATTAGTTAAAAAAGAATTTATACTGTTACTCCTTTTCTTTATTTTCTTTTTAAATCCACCAACATACGGAGTATATCAAGCATTTTTAATTCCCTTTTATCTTGTTTTAAACTACAAACTTGCTATACAGAACATTGACAACAAAGGAATATTTCTATTTCTCTTTTCAATTTCATACATACTAATATATTTATTGAATCCGACTGGGGGTTATAGTTTAATTGCAATCTATATTTCATTTTTCACTTTTTATATGATCGGAAAAATTTTAGCGAAAAAGTATCAATCCGGAAGTGTTTTTTATTTCGTATTTATATTTTTAATGTTGAGTGACTTATTAATACCATCGGTATCTATCATAACAAATATAGCAAACCATGGTTTCACTGGCGGTAGAAACATGACCTTATTATGGGATCCGAATTTTGAGTATTCAGCAACTGGTTTAGCGGGACATTTTATTCTAAGTATTACAGCTTTCAGTACAATACTTATACCCAACACAACAAAATTCGAGAACAGAATTAAAATGTTATATGGAGTTTTTTTTATTATATCGCTTTTATGCATTCTAAGATTAGCAAGTAAAACCCAAATAATGATTCTTGCAATTACGATATTTATAACCATTCTATATTTAATACCGAAGCAACCTTTCATAAAAACCTTCGGGCTACTTACATTGCTGACAACTACAATTCTTGTCGTATTTTATCTAAAATCTACTGATTCAGTTTTGTTTAATGAATACAATCAACGAGCTGAGACGGAAGATATTAGTTATACGTTAAGTGCCAGCGGGAGGACCGACATATGGTCTAGATCAGTAGGGAATATCTTTACTCATCCACTGGGATGGGAAGCTCATGAATTTGGAAATTTCAAATATTCACATAATTTATGGCTTGACGCTGGTCGTGTTACCGGCATCATTCCACTCATTTTTCTTATAATTTATACTCTTCAAAGTATTTCCTTAATTTTAAAAGTAATAAGATCTAACAACTATTTTTTTAATATAAATGTGGCCAGTACATTTATTGGATTAATGGCACTATTCTTTGTTGAACCAATAATTGAAGGACTACCAAGTGCTCTCATAATATTTTGTTTTCTAATAGGCTATTTAACAGGATTTATAGAAGTAAGAACAGTTGGTCAAATTAAGAATACTTATTCAGAAGTGCCATTAACAATTTAAATATTACGAACATATTTATAGTCAATATTTAAAAGTTAATTAACAAAACTGAAACTCTCCAATAAATATAGTATGGCAGAAGGAATAAGTGTAATAGTACCGGTTTATAACAGTGAGAAATTCATTTCAGAATGCATTCTAAGCATTTTATCACAGGATTACAACAGAAATATTGAGATTGTAATATCTGACGATGGTTCTACCGATAAGTCACTTGAGGTTGCCGAATCATACGGTGACAAAATTATCATCGTAAAAAAACCAAATGACTGTAAAACTAAGGGTGCGTCGGGGGCAAGAAATAGAGGTATTGAAAAAGCAGCACTTGACTACATATGTTTCTTAGATTCAGATGATTATTATTTACCAAGTCATTTAAGAATAATGGCCGAAACTTTAGATAATAATAAGGAGCTAGGTTATGCTTTCTGCAGGTCGATGAAAGAGTATACAGATTCAAATGGATGCAAAGTAATAACTAATTGGACAAGGGCAAGAATGTCTGAATTAGATAGAGATTATCACGTGTTGTATCGAAGTAATTGTATAAACACCAACGTTATTATAGTAAAAAGAGAGGTGTTCGAAAAAATTGGTGTTTTTAACACTTGCCTGAGTAATGGGGAAGACAGTGAAATGTGGATACGAATTAGTGAGCATTACAAACATAAATTTGTCAATAATAATGGGGCGGTTTATCGTATTGGACATGGAATAAGTCAATTAACAGCAAATTCCATCTTGCAAAAAAAAAAGTGTTCTGAAATAATTAATGCGGAGGCTTTTGCAAGAAATTACATAAATCCAAATTGCGAGAAAATGAGAATGTTTCTAATTATAAGAGCATTAATTTACGAGAAATTAAAGCTCAGGAACAGTAAGATTGGTGTAATTTACACACATATGATAGTTATGAATAAACTATTTCATATTTCGCCCTCGGTTTTTTTTAAGTTCTTAATTCGCATATAATTTATTGAAAAATACGTTTGATTAAAATGAGAATAGCATTAATTACGAGTAATCCCTTTCCTATAGGAAACGTATCCACCAATCGTTTCACAACTTATTGTAAATCAATTGCAGAAAAAGGGTTATTTGTAAAAATATTCATTTTGCATCCATCAAAAAGCGAAGAGGCGAAATGTAATGCTCCCTCAGGCTCCTATAAAAATATTCTATATCAGAATATGGCAAATTACACCTATTGGTCATATAAGACGAACATTCTAAAGAAAACTATTACTCTTATAAAAGGATTATTTCACTCAATTAAGGTACTTAGAAACGACCAAATCGACACAATCATAATAGTTCAAGACAACTTCATAATTTACATATTTTATTGGCTATTTTCAATAATTTATAGTGGTAAACTTATAATTGAAAAAAATGAATATCCTTTTGGTTATTTAAATTACAGTAAAATAAAAAAATATTTTCAAAATATAAAGTATAGTTTTTTTGATGGCTTTATTATTATGACTGAAGAGTTGGTTGATTACTATTCCAAAGTCAAAGCCTCAGACGCTAAAATTTTTCTTTTACCCATGTCTGTTGATAGTGATCGATTTGAAAATATTCGAAAAAATTTGCTGACAGAAAATTATATTGGATGCACATTTGGTTATCATAATAGAGATGGGTTAAAAGACACATTGAAGGCCTATAAACTTTACAAGCACATTATAGGTGATACATCATATAAGCTCTGGATGGTAGGAGATTTTAAAAATCTTCTAAATAGAATTGAAATTCAAGAATATATTGCGGCCAATGACTTAAAAGATGATGCAATTATAAAAGGATCTTATCGATCAGATAGAGTTCCGCAGATTTTGAAGGATGCAAAATGTCTTATTACAACCCCTCAAAAATATACATCTGGAGGATTTCCAACAAAACTTGGAGAATACTTAGCGACCGGAAATCCAGTTATATCAACAAATTGCGGCGA
Source organism: Flavobacterium sp. (assembly GCA_010365135.1). Classification (GTDB taxonomy): domain Bacteria; phylum Bacteroidota; class Bacteroidia; order Flavobacteriales; family Flavobacteriaceae; genus Flavobacterium. The sequence goes on along the minus strand of JAAFGY010000104.1, from coordinate 6,366 downwards.
AATTGGCAATTTTTTAATTAACAGAAAAAATTGTTTTTTATCTGAGCCAAGCAATATTAATTCCATAGCAGATGATCTTGTTTTTATTCATAATAATCAGATTGATGCAGAAATAATTGGTTTAGAAGGACTTAAACTAGCTAAAACAAGTTTCAATACTGATAAATATATAGATTCTTTGATACTTTTTTTACAATCAGAAAATATAGAATAAAAATGACAAAGTTTCAATAAAGTCATTGTTTAGTTCTAAGCATTAATTAAAAATAATATGAAAGCAGTAGATAATCATTATTGCCTGATTTACAATTTTCCTCAGCATTACAGATCATCCACTTTTAAAAATATGGATAGAGAATTGGGATTTAAATTCTATTTCGGAGATTCCATGGTCTTTGCTCAAGATGTTAAAGAAATGGATGTCAATGAATTGAATGGATATGTCAAAAGAGTAAAAAATATAAGAATATTTTTTACTAAATTTATTTGGCAAAAGGGTGTCGTAAGCTTGGTATTTAAAAATTACAAGCATTTTATTTTGTATGGAGAGCCCACATTCCTTTCTAACTGGTGCATAATGCTAATGGCTAAGTTGTTGAGAAAAAAAACTTATTTGTGGATGCATGGCATAAAGGGGCAGTTAACATTTAAAGACAAACTAATCAGGTATCCTTATTATTACTTGGCAGATAAAATGCTTCTTTACAGCGATTATTCAAGATGCTTGATGCTGACAATGGGATTCAAGGCCGAAAAAATGACAACTATTTATAATTCATTAGATTACGATAACCAGATAGATGTGAGGAACAACTTGGTCAAATCGGATATTTACAAGAATAAATTTGAAAACGAATTGCCAACGCTAATTTACATTGGAAGAATTCAGAAATCTAAGAAATTAAACCTGATTATTGAATCAATGAATTTGTTACGCTTAAAAGGGGTTTGTTGCAATCTAGTCATTGTAGGAGAAGACAAAGAACAAGTATATTTGGAAAAATTTGTTTTAGAGAGTAATTTCTCTAAGAATGTATGGTTCTATGGTCCTTGTTATGATGAAAAAATTATCGGAGAACTTATTTTTAATGCGGATGTCTGTGTTTCTCCAGGTAATGTAGGACTTACAGCAATGCATAGTTTTGTCTATGGCACCCCATTGATTACTCATTCAAATTTCGAAAAACAGGGACCTGAATTCGAAGTTATCGAGCCAGGTGTTAATGGAGATTTTTTTGAAGAGGATAATGCAGCAGATTTAAGTGCGAAAATTAGCCAGTGGATCGGTATAAATGAGGAAATGAGGGAAAGAGTTAGAAAGTCAACTTATAAAATCATTGACGAGCGCTATAATCCAGATTACCAAATTAATGTGTTAAAAAAAGTGTTAGATTATCAAAATGAATGACCTCGCATCAGAGAATAAATTTTATTGATTTTCTGCAAGAAAAACTGATACTTCTATGATTATTTTTGCCAAACGGCTAGTACGTATTTTGTTAACCTTTCTGTATAGTGAATTTGTTTTGTCAAAAAAAAACATCAAAGTTAACTCGAATGCATTTATAAATAGTAAAACTGTTTTTGGAGGACAAAATGTGATTCACTCGAATGTTAATATAATTAACAGTAACCTTGGATATGCAACTTACATTGGAAAAAACAGTCAGTTGCCAAATACTGAAATTGGGGCTTACTGTTCAATTTCAAATAATGTTAAGGTGATTTCGGATTCTCATCCAACTTCCAAATTTGTTTCAACACATCCAGCATTTTTTTCCTTGTTAAGGCAGTCTGGATTCACCTATGCGACGAAACAGCTTTTTAATGAAAAATTATATTTTGACCAAAAATCGAAGATTTATGTTAAAATTGGGAATGACGTATGGATAGGTGCTAATGTTATATTATTGGGAGGAATTGAAATTGCAGATGGAGCTATTATAGCTACTGGTTCTCTCGTAAGTAAAAACGTGCAGCCATATGATATAGTTGGAGGAGTCCCTGCAAAAGTAATTAGATCGCGGTTTAATGCCGAACAGATTGAAATAGTGAATAAGTTTAAATGGTGGAACAAATCTCCCAAATGGATAGAAATGCATTCAGATTTATTCATTGATATTGAAACGTTTATAGAATTCATATCGAAAAGGGAAAGTGAGTAATATAAAATCTTAAAACATGCCTTTGATTATAAATGCTGATGATTTTGGAGCATCCAATAATATAAATAACTCCATTTTGCAGATGCATAAACTGCGGATAGTCTCAAGTACAACAATTATTGCTAACGGAAATAATTTCGAACAAGCTATAATTATTGCTAAAAAAAATCCACGACTTGGAATTGGAGTCCATCTTTGTCTGGACGGACCTTATAATATTGGAACTAAATACACTACAATTATTAATCAAGAGACTAATCAATTTTATAATGTAGTTCAGGTAGTAAATAAACTTAAATATTTCTCATTTTTGGAATCTGAGATATACCAGGAGTATTGCTTACAAATTGAAAAAGTCCTTGATAATCAAATTAAGATATCGCATTTGGACCATCACCATCATTTACATTTGTATCTCCCTTCTCTAAGATGCATTATCAAAGCGGCTAATAAATATAAAATTCCTTACATCCGGACACAAAAAGTGTTATTTCGCAATAATCAAAATGCCTTTAATACTATTTATAGAAATATTCATCATATTATACTTAGAAACAAAGTGAAAACAATTGATGGTCTTTTTGAACCTCTTATTACTGATAATTCAAGTAATTCGGAAAGTTATAAAAGATTGTCAGAATTAATAATGTTGAAAAATAAAACAATTGAAATTATGCTTCATCCATTTGGTCAATTAAATCAAGAATACGTATTTTTTACAAGCGAAAAAGTATTGGATTTATTATCCAATCAGAAAATTATTAACTATAATGATTTACTTAAAACTTAACCAGTTCGTAATTTTCTATTTGTGAACTGCTAAAGGGAGTTTCTGTAATTTAATGACCTGATATTCAAATATCTATTAGTACATTTAGGCATTAAATTCTATTTTTTAAATTCTATAAGAAATATTTATAAGTCAAAAGGGAAAATGGGATTGTTCGATGAACAATTCGCTGTCGCTCACCTCTCTGAGATGGGTAATCCAATTGAGTCAATAAGTAAAGTTGTTGATTTTGAGATGTTTCGAGATATACTTGAATCAAGACTACTCAATACCGAAAAGAAGAACAATGCCGGAGCCAAGCCTTTTGATGTTGTGATGATGTTCTAAATTTTGATACTTCAACGTTATTACAATCTGGGAGACAAACAGGTTGAATACCAGATTGTTGATGGAATGAGTTTTAAAAAGTTTTTCGGACTTGAAACAGGCGATAAGGTTCCGGATGAGAAAACTGTTTGGTTATTCCGCGAAAGGCTCACCCAGGCAGGTTCCGTAGAAGATTTATTTGAATTATTTATTTCCCATTTAGAGCAGAAAGGGTTGATATTCAATGAAGGTCAGATTATTGATGCCAGCTTTATGGAGATTCCCCGCCAGCGAAACACACGCGAAGAAAACAAAATCATAAAAGACGAGGATGGTGATGACTTGTGTAATGACCACCCCAATAAGAAGTGCCATAAAGATATAGATGCGCGCTGGACAAAGAAAAATGGGGATACTTTTTACGGTTACAAGAACCATGTTAAAGTTGATGCCAAGAGTAAAATAATAGGAACTAACTATGCATCAGATGCATCTGTGCATGATTCGCAAGTATTGGATTTATTACTTACAGAAAAAGATAATGATCAGAACATTTTTGCCGATAGTGCCTATACTGGACCTGTGCAGGAAGGCTCAATTTCAGAATACAAAATGATTAACAACCTCCACGAAAAGGGGTACAAAAAAAACCGCTAACAGAAGAACAAAAATCAAGCAATACTATAAAATCAAAGACGCGCACACCTGTTGAACACATATTCGGTTTTATGGAGCAAAGCATGAATGGCAAGTACATCTGGTCGGTTGAGATGCCGAGAGCTACAGCCATTATTGGATTGATAAACTTGACTTACAATATTTTCAGATACGAACAATTAGCAAAGCAAATTATATAAATAATTAAATATCAGACAAATAAATCTACTGTATTATGATAATTAACTATTTAATTGATTAAACAAATCGCTTTTTTGCATTTTTCTGCTCAAAGTTAATCAGCGGAAAACTAAAAAGAAAATATTCTCAGAAATTAACGACAAACAAATTTGCGGAAATTAGCAAAAAAATGAATTTTTAGAACCTCCCTTAAAGACATATTACAATGAAAGCAAAAACTTTACTACTTAGATTTACGGTTTTATTATTTGCCTTGTTCATTGGGCAAATAATGCAAGCTACAAATTATTATGTAGCTACTAATGGTAACGACAATAATAACGGTTCTTCCGGGAGTCCCTGGAAAACAATTGGAAAAGCTTGTGCAACTGTAGGAGCAAACCAAGGCCATATCATATATATAGGGGCTGGTACGTTTTATGAACCCAGTACGGTTAATTTACCTTCCGGAGTCACTATTGTGGGTGCAGGCAAATCGCAGACAACAATTCAAAGCAGTAGTAACTCAAGGATTTTTTATGCCAACAACAAAAGCAATATTATTATTTCTGATTTTAAGATCGATGGCCGGGGGAGAGCTACGCCTATTGGATTTCGTCTCGAATTTTGTAGTGGAATAGAAATTAAAAATTTCACCATGACAGGTTTTACTACTTCTGTAGATTTTAGATCGGGCCACGATTGTAAAGTACACGATTTTGACGGCACCAACGTCTCTTATTGTACTCAAAACGGAATTAGTATTGTAAGTTGGATAACTGATTTATGTGAAAATTTCGAAATTTATAATGGCAACTGCACCAATGATGATAATTTCCACGGGAAAATAGTTGGAGGTGGCGTTGATCAGACCATGCCGGGATATGACGGACACCCGTGGGATATGCCTGCTCCCGTGATCAATAACGTAAAGATACATGATATCTCTTTTCATACATCCCGGGTCGGCTGCTTTCTCGAGGGTCAACCGCAACTGGGACTTGAGTTTTGGTTATGCAAAATGACCAATTTTGAAATCTATAACATGAAATCGAATATGGCTTTCTCCATGGCGGGCGGCGGGGACGCCAACGGGAAAACTGCCTACGGCGAAAAAACAATCCGCATACATCATTGCCGCTGGGAAGATTGTGGTGATTATGGCATTGAGGTTATTACCACAAATATGGAGGTCGATCACAATTACTTCGACGGTTGCGTTTACCCTTTAGCCAATTTCGGAACAGACCCAAATTTTCCAATTAAAACATTAAGTGTACATCACAATGTATTTTATAATACTTCCAACAATGCATGCATAAATATGGGCGAAAGCTTTGGTGAAATGAAGTTTTTTAAAAACACCATACACCTTAATTCTCAGCAAAACTGCTTTAACACGCCAGGTTCAAAAAATGCAGAAGTTTATAATAATATTATTTATTCTTCTGTTTCTGGTTGCAATGCAAGTGGACTTCCAAACTCAAATTATCACGATAATTTATTTTACAATTTTAATACCGTTGGTTCAAACGCAGTAACACGAAATCCTAATTTTAACGGTACGGGCAATAAACCAAGCCCATTTTTTCAGTGTGCCGAAACTGCCTATGGAGCTTATGCCGATGGCGATTGGACAGCCGGCCCTGGAAGCACTGGTGGTGGCACGGAGGTATTGGCTGTTTTGGTAAACAATGCAATCTATGAAATTGAATCTCTGGTAGCTGCAGGCAAAGCATTAAATGTTGCAAGCTCAGGCACTGCCGATGGCACCCAGGTTCAAATTTGGAGTTACAGCGGTGCAAACAACCAGAAATGGAAAGCAGTAGATGCGGGAAGTGGATATTATTACCTGATTCCTCAGCATACAAGCGGTAAACAGTTGGATGTTAGTAGTTCGGGTACTGCCGATGGTACAAAGATCCAGATATGGACGGCAAATAACGGCGCAGCGCAGAAATATAAATTTGTTGACGTGGGTAGCAGCCAGTATAAAATTGTGCCTGCCTGTGCAAATTCTTCCTGTCTTGATGTTAACCTTGGCGGAACTGCTGATGGTACTATTGTTCAGCTTTATACATATAATGGAACCAATGCCCAAAAATGGAAATTAACAAAGCTTTCCGGTTCCGATACCCAGGCTCCAACAGTACCCACTGGTTTAACTTCTGCCAGCATTACCCAAACATCTTTCACACTTTCGTGGACAGCCTCGACTGATAATGTTGGAGTGACAGCTTATGATGTTTTCCAAAACGGCACATCAAT
>JAAFGY010000103.1 GCA_010365135.1 Flavobacterium sp. | reverse complement strand
ACCTTCGGATAGTTTTTGAAATATAGATTTCAAAAACTATCCGAAGGTTTATTTTAAACAAATCTAACCGTTGCATTTATTAATTGAATCTAAGCAATAAAAAACCCAACTAAAACTCAAATCTTAGTTGGGTTTTTTTTACAAATAAGTTAATTTACTTCTTAATAAACTTAATAGCGTTATTACTGTTTAATGTCAAAAAATAAATGCCTTGCTTTAAATCAGAAACATCAATAGAGTTGAAATTATTTAAATTTTTGAATGACTTAACTATTCTTCCTGAAATGTCATTAATACGTAAAGTTTGCGCATTTAAATCCTTGTAATTAAGTATCAACTCGTCTCCAACTGGATTAACGATAGTGATTTTCTCATTTAATTTAAAATCATTAATCGCAAGATTAGCCGCTGTTATTGTCAAGTCACTTTTATTTTCTAAAATCCAAGTCCACGACGCATCATATAAAGTGACTGCAATCTTGTAGTTTTCGCCTGAAGCTAATGAGCTACTTATAGCTGTATTTACAGGAATTACTAAAGTTTGTGTTCCTGAAACGGTGGTAGAACTTGCAGCAGCGGGATCTATGTAAGACTCAACTACTAAACCTGTAGAAAGCCACGTACTTCCGTTATATTTTCTAATATCAATTTTGACTTTTCCTGCATTGGCAAGGTAATAATCGTAATTTATAATTACGGACTCACCCGCGGCAACTGTTGTGGGTGCCGATGTTATAGTGGCACTATTTTGAATACCTGATGCTGCTGTGATAGTGGTTAAATTAGCTGTTGCCCCATCATTCCACGCAAAACCAACATCAGCAGTTGTTGCCATTTTAAACGCGAAAGTATATTTCACTCCTGATGGTAATGATGTACTTATGGTTTGTCCTGCTGGAATTGGATAACTTATTGTATGAGTAGCATTAGTTGCCGCTGGCAAAGAAGTTACAACTTCGCCATTCCATGGTCCCCAGTCAACAGTTGTTGCATTAGCGTTTGTTTGACGTAATTGAGTTGTTATCTTACAAGGAACTGATGAAGTATATGTTATTGTAATACTTGCAGAAGTTCCTGCGGCATTGGACAAAGGAATTGAGACGATCTCAATTGATCCAGTTTGGGCATTTACATTAAATGCGAAAATCACTAATAATAGTGATAAAAAATAGTTCTTTTTCATAAGTTTAACTTTTTTAGTTTATATACTAACAAATTTCAATAAGATCAGCTATAGTATTAAATGTAATTGCATCAAAAGATGATACTATTTGGGCATTAATTGTGAAATCTGATAAATGTTCTAAAAAGGACAATATTATTCTGGGGAAAAAATTTTACGGATACGCTCTGCAACATAATTTTTATAATCTAAAAAAAGGTAGCCTTTCGGTTGTCTTTTTTTTGTAAATTTATCGCACAAATAGTAGGTATGCGTTTATTCATCAACTTTTTTCTTTTATTCACGGTGGTTAGCGGTTTTTGTCAAGACGCAATTCCTGTTTTGTCTTCCGTAAAAATTGACTCACTTTACAGAGAAGACCAATTTTATTTTGGGTTTACGCTCAATACTTTGCAAAATAAACCAGCCAGTCTGACCCAAGATAAATTCTCCTCTGGTTTTTCGGCTGGATTCCTTAGAGATTTTCCAATTAACAAGAGCAGAACAGTTGCAATAGCTCCGGGACTTGGTTTAACCTATAATAATTTTAACCAAAATCTTAAAATTACAGAAGTCAATCAAAAACCGGTTTATACTATTATTGATCCTCTAATAGAATATCGTAAAAATAGATTCTCCCAACTTTCAGTAGATGTTCCCGTAGAGTTTCGATGGCGTTCGTCCACGTTTGACAGTCATAAATTTTGGCGAATATATGGTGGATTTAAAATGAGTTATTTGATTTATGACAAATCAATATATGAAGATGCACAAGGTAAAATTGTCGTAAACCATAACGCTGATTTTAATAAATTTCAATATGGAGCTTATATAGCGTCAGGCTACAATACGATAAATGTGTATGCCTATTATGGGTTGAATTCGCTTTTTCATTCGGCAAAGACCAATAGTGAGTCGATAGATATTAATGCCTTGAATATTGGAGTTATTTTCTATATTTTATAACCAAAATCGCAACAATAGTAACTGCGGAAAAACTCCCAAAAGGAAACCAATCACTAATTCTTTCGGCGTATGCGCTTTCATCTCCAATCTTGAGGAAGCCACAACGCCATTCATGAGCACTAAAAAAGCAATCAAATAGAGGTTTCGGGTTTGATTGTGAATGCTTAAGCTAATCACAAAAATGGTCAAAGCACTAATTGCTACCAGATGCAGACTGGCTTTTATTTTAAAAAATAGTAAAGCCAATGCTACAATAGTACTTAACAAGCCGGCTAAAAAGAAAAAATAAAATTCAGGAAAATGGTCTAAAGTGATGCTTTTTTGAACCAATAAAATGGTCAAAAAACACTGAATAATCAACGGAATTTTGCGCTGCGCTAGTTCCGAAATCATGACAGAATCAACTTGTCCTGCGGTGCGCAATACAAAAAAAGAGAGAATGGGCAAAACTATAGTGATAATCACTATTTGAAAAACTGCAAAGTATTTTTCTAGATTTGTGAAATAGGAATCATTTAAAAAAAAGTAAAACAAGGCGGCATAAACCGGAATGAATATCGGATGGAATACATAGGAAAAAATGGGAAGGGTTTTTTTCAAGAGATATTGTTTTTTATTCAATTGCATCGAACAAATACACTATAGAGGTTATTGCAAGACTTATTATAATTATCCAATTACTGACAATTCCAACATATGTATCAGGTTTATAAAATCCTTCAGCTTTCTTTTCTGATGTTTACCCACCATTTATTAAATATGTAATAAACAAAGGCAGCTACTGCAAATAAAAAACTATTCAATAAAGATTTATAATTCATAATACTTTTTTAGTTATCATCACCAAATCGTAATTCGTAATTCCAAAATCGTAATTCCCTAAATTTTCTTCCTCATTCTCGCCACAGGAATATCCAATTGTTCTCTATATTTCGCAATAGTCCTCCTAGCAATTGGATAGCCTTTTTCCAAAAGAATTTCTGCTAATTGATCGTCCGGAAGCGGTTTTTGTTTATCTTCTTCTTCGATGGTGTTTTGTAAAATTTTCTTGATTTCGAGTGTTGAAACGTCTTCGCCTTGGTCGTTTTTCATTGCTTCCGAGAAAAATTCTTTTATCAATTTTGTTCCATAAGGCGTTTCTACATATTTGCTGTTGGCCACACGGGAAATAGTCGAAATATCCAAACCAACTAAATCGGCAATATCTTTCAAGATCATTGGTTTGAGCTTTGTTTCATCACCTTCCAGAAAGTATTCCTGTTGGTAATGCATAATCGCGTTCATCGTCACATAAAGCGTTTCCTGGCGTTGTTTGATGGCATCGATAAACCATTTAGCCGAATCCAGTTTTTGTTTGATAAACTGAACAGCATCTTTCTGTGCGTTCGATTTATCGCGCGAACTTTTATAAGTCTGCATCATTTCCTGATAATCTTTGGAAACGTGTAAAGAAGGGGCATTTCTACCATTTAAAGTCAAAACTAATTCATCGTCAACAATCCGAATGGCAAAATCGGGAACAACATGTTCCGTAATTTTGTTACTTCCCGTAAATGAACCTCCTGGTTTTGGGTTCAGTTTTTCTATTTCGTGAATGGCAGTTTTGAGTTGTTCATTCGAAACGGCATATTTCTGTAATAGTTTGTCGTAATGTTTTTTTGTAAAGGCATCAAACTGGTTTTCGATAATATCTATCGCCAAAGCCACATATTCTGTAGGCGTTTTGTGCTTTAATTGCAACAACAAACATTCTTGCAAATCACGTGCGCCAACACCCGAAGGTTCCAATTCGTGAATGATGTGCAACATTCTCTCGACGGTTTTTTCATCGGTATAAATACCTTGAGTAAACGCCATATCATCGACTAAATCGGGAATACTTCGTCGTAAATAGCCCATATCGTCAATGCTTCCCACCAGAAATTCGGCAATTTCCCGCTCGTCATCATTCAATATAAAAGTATTCAACTGATTAATTAAATCTTGGTGAAAACTAATCGGTGCAACCAAAGGCGATTCCCGTTCTTCATCGTCATCACTGTAATTATTGGCTTGGGTTTTGTAATCTGGCGTTTCGTCGCTGCTTAAATATTCATCAATGTTGATGTCGCTGGTATCTTCGCTGTCATTATCATCATAATCATCGAATTCGTCGTTGGTTTCATCATCGTTGTCGAATTCGTCTTTATCGTTAATTTCTTCCTCGTCAGTTCCTGTTTCCAATGCGGGATTCTCGTTCATTTCTTCCAACAAACGTTGTTCGAAAGCTTGCGTAGGCAATTGAATTAACTTCATCAACTGGATTTGTTGCGGAGATAATTTCTGGGATAATTTTAGATTTAGAAATTGTTTTAGCATATTAGTTTATTTGGTTATTCGTTAATTTGGTTATTTGGAATGAATCCACAAATAACCAAATTAACAAATCAACTTTAATTAAAATTCCGCATTTTGTGGTGTTCTTGGAAAAGGAATTACGTCACGAATATTAGTCATTCCGGTTACAAAAAGTACCAATCTTTCGAATCCAAGTCCAAAACCCGAGTGGACTGCGCTTCCAAATCTGCGGGTGTCTAAATACCACCATAATTCTTCTTGGTCAATTCCTAGGGCTTTCATTTTTTCGACCAAAACATCAAAACGTTCTTCTCTTTGTGAACCTCCCACAATTTCCCCGATTCCCGGAAAAAGGATGTCCATGGCACGAACGGTTTTTCCGTCTTCGTTCAAACGCATATAAAAAGCTTTGATATTCGCTGGATAATCAAACAAAATCACGGGACATTTAAAGTGTTTTTCCACCAAATAACGCTCGTGTTCCGATTGTAAATCAACTCCCCATTCGTTAATGAGGTATTGAAATTTTTTCTTTTTGTTTGGTGTAGAATCTTTCAAAATGGCAATTGCTTCGGTGTAAGAAACGCGTTTGAAGTTGTTTTCCAAAACAAAGTTTAATTTTTCCAATAAAGCCATTTCGCTTCTTTCGGTTTGAGGTTTTGATTTTTCTTCTTCTAATAAACGTCCTTCTAAAAATTTCAAATCATCTTGACATTTGTCCATGGTGTATTTGATTACATATTGGATAAAATCTTCAGCCAAGTCCATATTGTCATTCAAATCATTGAAAGCTACTTCGGGTTCAATCATCCAAAATTCAGCCAAATGACGAGAAGTGTTGGAGTTTTCGGCTCTAAATGTGGGTCCAAAAGTATAAATCTGACCTAAAGCCATGGCGAAAGTTTCACCTTCTAATTGTCCGGAAACGGTTAAATTGGTTTGTTTTCCGAAGAAATCTTCTTTGTAATTTATTTTTCCATCTTCGGTTCTTGGTGTATTTTCAAAAGGTAAAGCGGTCACTTTAAACATTTCGCCAGCACCTTCGGCATCGGAACCCGTGATAATTGGCGTGTTGACATACACAAAACCTTTTTGTTGAAAATAGTTGTGAACGGCGAACGATAACACCGAACGAATTCGCATAATCGCTCCAAAAGCATTGGTGCGGACTCTTAAATGCGCATTTTCACGCAAGAATTCCAAGGAATGTTTTTTGGGTTGCATCGGGAATTTCTCCGCATCCGAATCTCCAAGGATTTCCAATTTTACAACTTTGATTTCATATTTTTGTCCAGCGCCTTTGCTTTCAACCAAATCTCCTGTTACGGAAATCGCAGCTCCGGTTGTGATTCTTTTTAAAATTTCTTCTGGCGTGTTTTCAAAATCGACAACACATTGTATATTGTTGATGGTTGAACCATCGTTTAAGGCGATAAATTGATTGTTTCTAAAAGTTCTTACCCAACCTTTGGCATTCACTTCTTGAAGCGTTGTGTTGCTATTTAGCAAGTTTTTAACTCTTGTGTGTTTCATTTTTAATGTTAGATTTTGGATATCCGATTTACGATATCGTAAAATTAAATAAGTTTGAATTGCAAATATAATTGATTTATTGTGTTTTTTAGCCCCGATAGCAGCGGCATCCTTTTTTAGGCTTCCAGCCTTGGAAAGGCTGGAAGCCTAAAAAAGATAGAGCGAATAGCGGGAAATAGCTCCTAAAGAAACTATTGCACCACTTCGGCCTCTAAAATATCTTCTTTAATGGCTTTCTTTTTCTCAAATGTTAGCACTAATGACGGTAAAACCAATAGGTTAGCGAACATGGCAAACAGCAAAGTACAGGAAATTAGTCCACCAAGAGCAATCGTGCCGCTAAAACTCGAAAGCGTGAAAATGGCGAATCCAAAAACCAAAACGATGGAGGTGTAAAACGTGCTTATTCCCGTTTCTCGCAATGCGCTGAAAACCGATTTTTTAATTTTTCCGTTATTTACAATTAAATCAAGGCGGTATTTTGCCATAAATTGAATGGCATTATCAACCGAAATCCCGAAAGCAATACTGAAAACCAAAATGGTGGAAGGCTTGAGCGGAATGCCAAAATAGCCCATCAATCCTGAGGTGATGCAAAGCGGAAGGATGTTTGTGATCACGGAAACTAGAATCATTTTTACGGAACGAAACATATAAGCCATCAATCCGGCAATTAAGAAAATGGCAAAAATGAGCGATTCGATGAGGTTGTCAATCAAGTAGGAAGTTCCTTTTTGGAATACCAATGCTTTTCCGGTGAGTGTAACTTCGTAACGGTCTTTTGGAAAAACTTGGTCGATTTTCTTTCTCAATTTTCCTTCGACTTTGGCCATTTCTTCGGTGCCAATATCTTTCATAAAGGTCGTTATTCTAGCATATTGTCCGGTCGGATCCACATAGCTTTTCATCAAATTGTCTTTGTTGTTTTTGGTGGCATTTTTAGCGTAAGAAAGGATAAATGTTTGCTCTTGCGAAGTCGGTAATTCATAATATTCTGGGTTGCCGTTGTAAAAGGCTTGTTTGGAATATTTCACCAAATTGACTATTGAAACTGGCTTCGACAATTCCGGCATTTGAGAAATAGTTTGTTGTAATTCGTCCATCTTTTTCATCGTGGACAATTTCATCACGCCTTTTTTGCGCTTGGTGTTTATCATTATTTCCAAAGGCATCACGCCGTTGAATTCTTTTTCGAAGAAGACAATATCTTTGAAAAACGAGGCTGTTTTTGGCATTTCGCCGATCAGACTTCCAGAAACTTTCATCTGTGAAACCCCGATAACGCTGAAAACTAATAGTAAACCGTAGATGGTATAAATAATTCTTCGGTTGTACCGCACCGCATATTCAACCCAATTCAACACTGCCGAAAGATAGGTTTTGCTCAAATGGTGAAGGTGTTTTTCCTTTGGCAAAGCCATAAAACTATAGACAATTGGCACAATCATCAAGGTCAATAAATAAACCGTAATCACGTTGATTGAAGTGACTAATCCAAATTCGAAAAGCAAATCGTTGCCCGTAATCATAAAGGTTGCAAAACCCGCAGCCGTGGTTAAATTAGTCATCAACGTGGAAACTCCAATTTTTGAAATCACGCGTTGCAATGCTCTGGCTTGGTTGTTATGGATTTTTATTTCCTGCTGGTATTTATTGATGAGAAAAATGCAATTCGTTATCCCGATTACGATAATTAATGGCGGAATTATCGCAGTTAAAATTGTGATTTTATAATGGAATAATCCTAAGGTTCCAAACGACCAAACTACTCCAATCAGCAAAATACAAATTGAAAAAAAAGTGGCTCGAAAAGAGCGGAAAAAGAAGAAAAATATCAGCGAAGTGATCAGCAAAGCCGCGCCAATAAAAAGCCCGATTTCGCCTTTCATATTTTCGGCATTGATGGTTCGTATGTAAGGCATTCCAGAAACGCGAAGGTCGATTCCAGTAGTTTTTTCGAATTTATCGATTTTTGGAACCAAATTTTCAATGATGAACGTTTTTCTTGCCGCAGTATTGACGATTTTTTTATTTAAATAAACAGCTGAACGAATGCTTCCCGATTGTTTGTTGAACAATAATCCTTCGTAAAACGGTAAATTATTAAACAGTTCCTCTTTTATTTTTTCTAAATAAACAGCATCTTTTGTCTTACTTTGATCCACAAGCGGAACCAATTTGAATTTCTGGGCAATGGTGTCTTTTTGTAGTTTTTTTAAATCATTTAGAGAAACAACGAGTTCTACTTCTTTGGAATTTTTCAAACCTGTCATTAATTCATTCCAAGCGGCGAATGCTTTTGGTGTAAAAAAAGCTTTGTCTTTGAAACCAATTACGATCAAATTTCCTTCTTCTCCAAATTTGTTTAAAAAGTCTTGGTATTGTTTGTTGACGATGTGTTTCTCGGGAAGCAAATTGGCTTCAGTGTATGTCATTGCCAAATTTTTCCATTGGAAACCTAGAAAAATTGTTAGCGCTAGAATTACTCCCAGTATTGTGATTCTATTTTTGAGTATAATTCTGGCAATCATTTCCCAAAATCCTACTTTTATTGTTTTTTTCATAAACGTATTAAAGAGGGGTAAAGGTAAATAAATCAAGAGACTTTAAAAAAATTAATGTATCTCATTTTATTAAAATATGTGTTGTGTGGTTTGTTAGATTAATATTTCATTATTTTTTTTTGAAGTTCTAGTTTATATGGTTAGTTTTCTCATCTTTGTAGATAAAACAACGACGGAGTTGAAGCTATTACTTATGAAAAATAATAAAAACACCATATTTTATCTTGTTGTTATAGGCGGTTTTACGGCATTTATTTATTGGATATTAACCAAGGGAAAGAGTTTAGAAATTGGAAAAAATCACCCGACACTGGTAAACGAAAATGGTCATTGGAATGATTTTTTGGCTTCGCTTACACAAAATTTGCAGCATCCGTTAGCTATACTTTTGGCTCAAATTATTACGATAATTTTAGTTGCTCGTTTTTTTGGATGGGTTTTTAGAAAAATCGGTCAACCGTCGGTAATTGGCGAAATAATTGCGGGAATCGTTCTGGGACCCTCATTATTGGGATTGTATTTTCCTGAATTTTCTACCCTCTTATTTCCAGTTGAATCTTTAGGGAATTTGCAGTTTTTGAGTCAAATTGGACTGATACTTTTTATGTTCGTTATTGGTATGGAACTCGATCTGAAAGTTTTAAAGAACAGAGCCAAAGAAGCAATTGTTATAAGCCACGCCAGTATTGTTATTCCATTTGCATTAGGAATTGGACTTGCCTATTTTGTATATTTTAAATTTGCTCCTGTAGGCGTTGCTTTTCTGCCATTTGCTTTATTTATGGGAATTGCGATGAGTATAACTGCCTTTCCAGTTTTGGCAAGGATTGTGCAAGAAAGAGGAATTCATAAAACTAGATTGGGCGCTATAGTTATAACTTGTGCCGCCGCCGACGATATTACGGCTTGGTGTATTCTTGCTGCGGTAATTGCAATTGTAAAAGCAGGTACTTTTTTGAGTTCACTTTATGTGATAGGACTAGCAATGGCTTACGTAATTGTGATGCTTACGGTGGTAAAACCATTCTTGAAAAAAATTGGAGAATTATACGGTACAAAAGATACTCTGAACAAACCCGTTGTTGCGATATTCTTTTTGACATTAATTATTTCCTCTTATACAACCGAAATCATTGGTATTCACGCTCTTTTTGGAGCTTTTATGACAGGGGTTATTATGCCTGATATAACCAAATTTAGAAATTTGTTTATCGAAAAGGTGGAAGATGTTTCGGTGATTTTATTACTTCCTTTGTTTTTTGTTTATACAGGTTTGCGAACAGAAATTGGGCTAATAAATGATCCTTTTTTATGGCAAGTTACTGGAGTCATAATACTTGTAGCCGTTATCGGAAAGTTTTTTGGAAGTGCTTTTGCAGCCAAATTTGTTGGGCAAAATTGGCGCGATAGTTTAACCATAGGTGCGCTAATGAATACACGAGGTTTAATGGAGCTCGTCGTTTTGAATATAGGATTGGATTTAAAAGTGCTCTCTCCCGAGGTTTTTACAATGATGGTAATTATGGCATTGGTTACCACATCAATGACTGGACCAGCATTGAATTTAATCAATTTTATTTTTAAGACTAAAGATGTTGCAGTTTTGAACGAAATTTCCAATGACAAAAAATATAAAATTTTACTTTCATTTGGGAACAATGAAAAAGGAAAATCACTGCTGCGATTGGCCAATAGTTTAGTCAAAGAACAAAACGAGACTGCTTCTATAACAGCGATGCATCTTACCTTGAGTGATGAGGTGCATCCCTATAATTTAGAGCAATATGAAAAAGATAAATTTTTGCCTATAATTGCCGAATCAAAAATCTTGAAGCAAGAAATTACAACTCTGTTTCAGGCAACTATAGATATTGAATCCAATATTGCCGAAATTGCCAATAGTGGCGAATATGATTTGCTTTTGATTGGTCTAGGAAAATCTATTTTTGAAGGGTCATTGCTGGGGAAAGTACTTGGATTTACCACGAGAATTATGAATCCCGACCGATTGATTGATAAATTTACAGGTAAAGAAGGGTTATTCGAAAATTCTCCTTTTGACGAAAGAACTAGGCAAATTATTTCTAAAACCAAAAAACCATTAGGTATTTTGATTGACAAAGAATTACAGCAGGTAAACCAAATTATCATTCCGATTTTTAGTTCTGAAGATGCTTTTTTAATGGATTATGCGCAGAAATTAATTTATAACAACGATTCTCAAATTATGATTTTGGATGTAAATGGATATAGCAAGTCCAATTTTGTTCTTAAAAGCGCGATCAATTCTTTAGAGCAAAAATATCCGCAAAACATTTCCATAATTAATAACAAAATTATTAAAAAAGAATTTATTGCAAAGCTTGATTTGATGATTATCAGTGTTGATAGTTGGAAGTTGCTTTTAGACAAGTACAGTATTTGGTTGAGCAGAGTGCCTTCGGTATTGATTTTAAAACATTAATTTATAAAAAAATCCGCTGAAAAGCGGATTTTTTTATAGTTGGATACAAAAAATTAAACTTTCATAATTTCGGCTTCTTTGTGAGCAAGATGCTCGTCAATTTTTTTGATGTAATTGTTAGTTAAATTTTGCACTTCATCTTCTGCGATTTTACAAATGTCTTCTGACGTACCTTCTTTTTCTAGCTTTTTAATCTCAGTATTAGCATCTTTTCGAACGTTTCTAATTCCTATTTTTGCATCTTCAGCTTCAATTTTTGCTTGTTTAGCGAGATCACGTCTTCGTTCTTCGGTCAAAGGTGGAACGCTGATGATGATTAGATCTCCATTATTCATAGGATTGAAACCCAGATTGGCAATCATAATGGCTTTTTCGATAGTATGCAACATATTCTTTTCAAATGGTTGCAAGGTAATCGTTCTGGCGTCTGGAACGCTAATTTTCGCTATTTGCGAAAGCGGAGTTGCCGATCCATAATAATCTACAAAAACGCTTCCTAGCATGGCAGGTGAAGCTTTTCCAGCACGAATATTCAGGAACGATTTCTCTAAATGTGCGATAGAACCCTCCATAGATTCTTGGGTACTATCTAAAATAAATTCAATTTCTTCAGTCATTTTTTTAATTTTTGGGTTTTGGGTTTTGGTTGTTTGATGTTTGGAAAATAAATCATCGACCTAAACCATCAACTAAATATTTACTTCAGTTCCTATGTTTTGCCCTTCGCAAATTTTCAACAAATTTCCTTGTTTGTTCATATCAAAAATGACGATTGGAAGTTTATTTTCCTGACTCAACGTGAAAGCCGTTGTGTCCATAACATTCAACCCTTTTTTAAGTACATCATCAAACGAAATATAATTAAATTTTACCGCCGAAGCGTCTTTTTCAGGGTCGGCACTGTAAACACCATCGACACGAGTTCCTTTTAGAATCACGTCCGCGTTGATTTCTACTCCACGTAAAACGGCAGCAGTATCAGTTGTAAAATATGGATTTCCGGTTCCAGCACCAAAAATCACGATTCGTCCTTTTTCAAGATGACGATCCGCTCTTCTTTTGATATAAGGTTCGGCAATAGATTCCATTTTCAACGCAGTTTGCAACCGAGTTTTCATTCCTTTGTCTTCTAAAGCGCCTTGCAAAGCCATTCCGTTAATTACGGTCGCCAACATTCCCATATAATCTCCCTGAACGCGATCCATACCATTGCTTGCACCAGCAACTCCTCTAAAAATATTTCCTCCTCCAATCACAATGGCAATCTCAATTCCTTTTTCATGAATTTTTTGGATTTCATCAGCATATTCGGCTAATCTGGCGGGATCAATACCGTATTGTCGGTCACCCATTAATGCTTCGCCACTTAATTTTAGAAGAATTCTTTTATATTTCATTTTGTTATTATTTAAAATTTGGAAAAATGATATCGCAACGCAAGCCTTCTTTTTTAAATTTAAAATTTGGACTCAATGCTACGCAAAGTCATTGTTTTTTGAGTTGAGTTGTGCAAATATAGGCATATTCTATTTTTTTAAAATAATGTTTTTTGAAAAAATATTTTGGGGTCAATTATTTTAATCAATTAACATAAAATATTTTTT
>JAAFGY010000102.1 GCA_010365135.1 Flavobacterium sp. | reverse complement strand
AAGCAACCGATTTACTCTTCTTAGTTATCTGAGTTCTTCCTGTTCTTACTAATTGTTGAATTGTTGGCATAATTAAATACTAATTTTTCTTTATTTGTTTATTTCCCGCTTTTTACGGGGTTGCAAATGTAATAATTATTTTTTTCTAAACAAACCATAATTAATTAATTTTCAACGATATTTTTCAACATTACATTTTTTTATATGAAACCAAAATTTTTTGCGTTACATTTATTTAAATTTATTCCATTTGAAACATTTACTATTTTTTCTATTGCTTTTCTATTTTGGAACGAATTGTTTTGCCCAAACTTTTCAATTGAAAATAATTGGCAGTTCTACTTCTGAGAACAAAATTATTGATTCTCTAAAATACAGTTCCCTTCACATCAATGCAAAAGCTATTACTGAAGAAGTAAATACTATGTCCGAAAGGTTATCCAAAATAGGTTATATCGAGAATCAACTCCTGGAAAACACGAGGAAAAATGACTCGAGTTATATTGCAAAATTCAGTTTAGGCGAAAGGATAAAATCGATACATATATATATAGGTAGAAATCACGAAATAAATAACATAGTTTCATTAGATAAAAAAAAGGATACACTCATTATGCCTTATGGAGAAATTGAATCCTTTCTGAACACTACTTTGCATAAACTGGAGCAAAATGGATTTGCACTCGCAAAGCTAAAACTCATCAATATTCAGAAGAAAAATAATTCCTTGTACGCAGAATTGCAATTTGATTTTGGACAACAAAGACAATTGAACGCAATTGTCGTAAAATTTGGCGAAAGCAATAAAAAAAGCAGTTTCCCAGAAGGTCATTTAAAGCAAATTAACCGAAAATACCACAACAGCACTTTCAATCAGGACATTGTAAGGAAGATTCGTGAGGATTTTGATAAATTTAGGTTTGTGAATCAAATTAAGAATCCTGAAATCTTATTTACTCAAGATACAACTAAAGTTTATGTCTATCTGGAAAAAAGAAAATCTAATACTTTTGACGGATATGTAGGTTTTACCAACAACGAAAAGAGCAAACTGGTTTTTAATGGTTATTTGGATTTAGCTTTAGAAAATTCCCTTAAAGTCGGAGAGCAGTTTTCCTTGTATTGGAAAAGTGATGGAAATAAGCAAAAAACGTTTAGAGCCAGCATTGATTTGCCGTATATTTTTAAGAGTCCGATAGGCGTGAAATCCCAAATAAATATTTTTAAACAAGACAGTATTTTTCAAAACACCAAAACATCTGTAGACTTGGGTTATTTTGTAGATTACAACACTCGAATTTATTTAGGGTATCAATCTACTGAATCAAGCGACATCCAAAATACAAATAGCAGCAGCATAAGCGATTATAATAATTCATTTACTACTGTAAATATAGAGTACGCCAAATTCGATTTTTTAAATTCCACTTTTCCAAAAAAGACCAATCTTTCAATTACTATGGGATTAGGAAATAGAACAACAGCTGATTTCGCCGAAACTGCCGGAAGTAGCAAACAGACTTTTATCAACATAAATGCAATGCACAATTTCTATTGGAACACAAAAAATTGTTTTAACATAAATTATCAAAATTATTTTTTGAAAAGTGATACCTATATCGTCAACGAATTGTATCGTTTTGGCGGCATAAAATCCATTCGAGGATTTGCAGAAAATAGCTTGCAAGCAAATTTTATGACCTCAATTATTACAGAATATCGTTATATAGTTTCTCCTGATTTATATCTTCATTCTATTTTGGACTACGGATATTATAAAGACACAACTGCAAACAACAAGGGCAACTTACTGGGGTTTGGACTTGGCATGGGCTTGCGTACTAAAAACGGACTGCTCAAACTGGCCTTCGCAAATGGGAGTAATGAAGGGCAAAAGATCAAATTTCTTAACACTATTGTAACATTAAGTTACAATATCGAATTTTAAGACCATAAAAAAAACACATTTCCATAATAATAAGTATTAATGTGTTAATATGTTAATATTCGGAGCTAAGCATTAAAAGCAAAAACAATTATTAGGAATGTTAACTAATTATTATGATTTTTGTTGAACTAATTCAAAATTATTAAAAATGAAATTAAAGTTCAATGGATTCTTAGTACTATTATTAGTACTTATGGCGCAAAGTACTTTTGCGCAAGAAAGAGTTGTTTCGGGTGTTGTTTCTGACAATGTGGGACTGCCATTACCAGGCGTGAGTGTCTTAGTGAAAGGGACAAAATCTGGGACACAAACTGATTTTGATGGAAAATACTCTATCACAGCCGCACCTAGCCAAGTCTTGATTTTTAGCTATGTGGGGATGAAAACTCACGAAGTTAAAGCTACTTCAGCAACCATTAATGTTAAAATGGAAAGTACTGCTGTAGAACTAGAAGGAGTTGTAGTCACTGCATTGGGTATAAAAAGAGAGAAAAAGTCATTGGGCTACTCTTCTCAAAAACTCGAAGCGGCAGAAATCAACACTTCACCAACTTCAAATTTCCTAAACAACCTATCTGGAAAAGTTGCAGGATTGGAAATTAGAACAAATGCAAATTTTGGAGGTTCAACCAACGTTGTTATTAGAGGAACAAAGAGTGTAACTGGAAACAATCAAGCTTTAATAGTTGTTGACGGTGTTCCATTGAGCAATGCCAATTTAAACACGGTTGATACGCAAACCGGAAGAGATGGTTTTGATTATGGAAACTCAGCCTCCGACATTGATCCCAATAATGTAGAATCAGTTAACGTTCTTAAAGGAGCAGCAGCAACAGCATTATATGGTAGCCAAGCTTCGAACGGGGCTATAATGATTACAACAAAAAAAAGGAAGCAAAAACAAGGGACTTGGAGTAACGTATAGTTCTACAGTATCTTCTGGGGAAATTGACAAATCAACATTTACCAAATACCAAAAACAATATGGTGGTGGTGGTTACGAAGGTCACGATAATTTATATGTTGTAGATGTAAACGGAGATGGAAAAGATGACTTACTTGTTCCAACTGGATATGATATTTCCTATGGTAATGCTTTTGATCCAAATCTTCAAGTTTACGGATGGAATTCATTTGCTGTTGGAAATGCAAATTATGGAAAAACGACTCCTTGGGTTGCCGCACAAAATGATCCTACTACATTTTTTGAAAGATCATTTAGTACTGTAAATAGTTTAAATTTAAATGGAGGTGACGAGACGAGTACATTTAATGTGAATTTTTCGAATAACACTGACAAAGGCATTTTACCAAATAGTAGCCTCAAAAGAAATATTGTAGGCGGTAATTTTTCGAAAGATTTAAGCGATAAATTTAAAGCAATCGCCTTCTTCACTTTTACCGATCAAAATACGATAGGAAGAAATAGCCTTGGCTACGGAAATAATTTCGTAGGTGGTTTTAGACAATGGTGGCAAACCAATGTGGATATTAAAGAATTAAAACAAGAATATCTTAGAAATCATGATAACGTTACTTGGAATATGAACGACCCTTTAAATGGCGATTTTAATCCCGCTTATTGGAACAATCCATATTTTGATCGATATGAAAACTACGAAAGTGATGGAAGACGCAGAATTCTTACAGGTGCCACATTAAGTTACGATATTACACCTAGTTTTAACGTATTAGGTCGCGCAACAATTGACAATTCTAACGACAGACAGGAGGAACGAATGGCGGTAGGTAGCCATGCGGAAGAATTTGGTATAAGTCAAATAACTGAATCTTCAGGTTACCATTTATATACTAGAGCGTTCCTGCAACAGACTTACGACTTTATTGCGTCTTACAATCTTAAAATCAACTCAGATATTAGTGGGAAAATAACAGGCGGAGCTACACTAACCAAATCTTCCACAGATTCTTTTGAAGGATCTACTACAGGAGGTCTTGTAAAACCAAGATTATATACATTAGCAAATTCAGCGGTATTTGTAGCTCCTTTAGAAAGTGAAATTAGAAATGAGAAGTCCGGTTTTTATGGTCAAGCATCATTTGATTACAAACGAATTTTATTTTTAGAAGGATCTTATCGCTTGGATCAATCGACCTCTTTATATGTTGACAACAATCAATATGGTTATTATTCTGTGGGAACTAGCTTTATCTTTTCGGACTTAATGAATGCAGATTGGTTGACTTTTGGTAAATTAAGAGCCAATTATGCTGAGGTAGGAAATGACCCTGCGGCAGGAACATTAGGTGCAAGAATAAACAACGGATTAATAGATGGTAATCCTCAGTTTCAGAATAGCACAACATTTGTAGATTTCAGAAATTTAAAACCAGAAAATCAAAAAAGTTGGGAGCTTGGTTTAGAAGCTAAATTATTTAATAATAGACTAAACCTTGATTTATCTGTTTACAATTCAAACACTGAAAACCAAATTTTTAATGTTCCACAATCACCGTCAACTGGATATAGTTTTTCGCAAATTAATGCCGGAAATATCGTGAACAAAGGAATCGAAGTTGTTTTGTCAGGAACACCTATTAAAACGCAAGATTTTGCGTGGGATGTAACTGTGAACTGGTCTAAAAATGAAAATACGGTTGAATCTCTAAACCAAGGAAGAACAAATCTTCAATTGGCAAGTTGGAATCAAGGTGTATCGTTAAATGCTACAGTTGGTCAACCCTACGGTGCTATTAGAGGTCAGGGTTTTGAAGTTGATCCTAACGGAAATAAAGTAGTAGATTCCGATGGTCTTTATATACCTATTGATGACCAAATAATTGGCAATATTCAAGCCAAGTGGCTTGGTGGAGTAAGCAATAGATTTACTTATAAGAATCTATCTTTCAATTTTTTAATTGATGTTAAACAAGGCGGTAGTGTTTTCTCTCTTGATCAAGCTTATGGCCAAGATACAGGACAAAGTGTTCTTACTGCTTTCACAAATGACTTAGGAAATCCCGTAAGAAATACTTTGGCAGACGGTGGTGGATATATTAATCCTGGCGTTACGCTCGATTCAAACGGTAATTATGTAACCAATACAATTCGTGTAGATGCCTCTGACTCCAGTGAAGCCAGTGGTTTGGGCTTTGGAATATCAGGAAATAATCCAGCAGCAGCATATGTGTATGATGCTTCTTATGTCAAATTAAGAGAAGTTGGATTGACCTACTCTTTACCAACCAAATACCTTGACAAAAGCTTTATAAAAGATTTATCGTTGAGTCTGTTGGGTAACAATCTTTGGATAATTCATAAAAACTTGCCTGAAGCTGATCCTGAAGGAGGAACTTCATCTGGAAATATACAAGGTTTTCAGACTGGGGTTATGCCGAGTGTAAAAGTTTACTCTTTCAATCTAAAAGTTAAATTTTAAAAAAATGAAAAAAATAATAAACTCAATAGCAATATTGTCATTATTAATGACAAGTTGTGTGAATGATGCTCCTGATTTTAACGAAAATAAAGATCGAGCTTACACCGTACCTGCTGAAGCCTTATTAACCAATTCTGAAAAGGCATTGGTTGATATCATGACAAGTCCAAATGTTAATGATTGGTCTTTGGGGAAGTATTTCCCTCAATACTGGGCAGCAGTTACCTATACAACTGAATCGAGATATAGAGTCACCTCTAGAAAAATTCCAGATAGAATGTGGAGAATTTTATATGCTGACGTAATTGGTAATTTAGAATCCGCCAAAGGAGTTATTCAAACCGAAACCGCGCCGACTGGTGTACCCGATTCACAATTTCAAAGTGAGCAAAAAAACAAAATTGCAATTATAGATATCTTGCAAGTATATACCTATCAGATTCTTGTTGATATGTTTGGAGATGTGCCTTATACAGAATCCTTACAACCCAGTAAATTTGTATTACCAAAGTATGACAGCGGAAAATCTATTTATACTGCTTTAATTACAAGATTAAATGCTGATATCGCCGCTTTAAATAGTTCTAATGACTCCTTTAAATCTGGTGAATACATTTATAATGGGGATGTTGCTAATTGGAAATTGTTTGCCAATTCATTGAAAGTAAAAATTGGAGTAAATTTAATCGAAACAGATGCTCCTTTAGCAAAAAGCACTATTGAAAGTGCCTTTACTGCTGGTTTAATACTTGACAATAGCAAAAATGCATCTTTTGCATACGTAACAGCTGCTCCAAACTACAACCCTATTTATGACAATTTAGTGGCAGCAAATAGAAATGACTTTATTCCTGCTTCAACCATTGTAAATGAGATGAACACTTTAAATGATCCTAGAAGAAGTAAATATTTTACACCTTTAGCCGATGGTAGTTTCCTAGGAGGTAAATATGGTTTCACTAATAAATATACTTCTTTTTCACACGTTAGTGATTTATTAAAATCTCCCGATTTTCCGTCTCAATTATTAGAAGCATCAGAAATAAATTTCTATTTGGCTGAAGCCGCCGCAGCAGGATTGTCAGTTGGAAACACGACGGAGTTTTATTATAATAATGCGATCACAGCCTCTTTCATAAGTTGGGGAATCGGTGAAGATGCTCCGGCATATTTATTGAATCCAAACGTTGCATTTACAACGGCGCCTGGTGCTACTGCAAAAGAAAAAATTGCTAAACAAGAATGGATTGCTTTTTATAACAGAGGTATGGAATCTTGGACAGCATACAGAAGATTGAATTTCCCTGTTTTAGTAGCTCCTACTAGTGCATATGCAGAAGCAGAGAATGAAGTTCCAAAAAGATTAACTTATCCAATTAATGAACAAACCGTAAATGGAGATAATTGGCAAGCTGCTTCAACAGCTATTGGAGGTGACAAATTAAAAACTCACGTTTTTTGGGATAAACTTTAACCGCTTAAAAATTTTAAAAACCACCCAAATCTACTGGGTGGTTTTTTTTTCTTTATTTTTAATAGAAAAGAACTTGTATGAGATCTGAACTAGCAATGATTCCTATAAGCTGGAAACCAAGTCGAAAAACAAATTATACAAAAATAAATTTAAGAATTAGCCCCAACTACAACTTTCGAATAAATTGTATTTTGGAGTTAAAGTCCACACAAGAAACAGATTAGAAGTTAGCCCTTGACTTGAATGTACAAAAAGGTCAAGGAATAAAATTTTGTAACACTAACAATAATATATGTTATAATGTTAAAATTTATATGCAAGCATAAAAAATCAATACAAATGTTAGGAAAGTTAACATATTATTAAGATTTTTGTCCAACTAATTCAAAATATTTAAAAATGAAACTAAAGTTCAATGGATTCTTAGTACTATTACTAGTACTTGTGGCGCAAATCACTTTTGCGCAAGAAAGAGTTGTTTCGGGTGTTGTTTCTGATAATGCAGGATTGCCGTTGCCAGGCGTGAGTGTGTTAGTGAAAGGAACTAAATCGGGGACTCAAACAGATTTTGATGGAAAATACTCTATCAAAGCATCACCAAGTCAAGTCTTGATTTTCAGTTATGTTGGAATGAAAACTCACGAAGTTAAAGCAACTTCATCCACGGCTAATGTTAAATTGGAAAGCACTGCCGTAGAGCTTGAAGGAGTAGTTGTTACTGCCTTCGGCCAGAAAAAACAAAAAAGATCTGTAAGTTCCGCTACATCAGTAGTAAGTTCAAAAGATCTTACAGAGGTTACTAACACGAACGTGTTTGAATCCTTGTCAGGAAAAGTTGCTGGTGTTGACATCACAGCGCCTGCACAAGTTGGAGCTTCTTCAAAAGTGGTTATTAGAGGATTTAGTTCCTTGTCAGGGAACAGCCCATTGTATGTTGTAGATGGAACTCCAATTAGCAATAGTAGCACAAGTGGAACAGGAAACACAAGAAGCTTTGATTCTGGTAATGGAATTGGAGATATTGATCCTAACAATATTGAAAACATTACCATATTAAAAGGAGCTGCGGCTTCCGCTTTATATGGTTCAAGAGCTTCTAATGGTGTAATCTTAATTACTACAAAATCTGCCAAAAACAGTTCTAAAATGACTGTAGAGATTATGACTTCTACTGATCTTGCTGAAGTAGCGAGAGTTCCACATTTTCAAAATGAATTTGGTGAAGGATGGAATGGAAAATCTTGGTCTAGTTGGGCAGGTAGTTCAAATACAGCAAGTAATGAAAATGGTTCTTGGGGGCCAGCATTTAATGGGGAAATTAGACTTCACGGAGCGATAATCAATTCCGCACAACAAATTAAACCTTATGTTGCTCTTGAAAACAACATAAGAGATTTCTACGTTTTGGGAAATACGTTTACCAATGACGTTAGAGTTAGCGGTGGCGGAGAAAGATCTAATTTCTCGATGTATTTTTCAGATGTAAAATCAGATGGAATTATACCTACGACAGCAGATCTATACAAAAGACGAACTTTTGGTATCAACGGAGGAGTTACTGAAGGAAAATTAACCCTTAAAGGAACCGTTACTTATGTTAAGAAAGATCAAAATGCTGTAAACACTGGTCAAGGTTCTGATGCAGGAGAGGGAAATGTTTTGACTCAAGACATGTTGCAAATACCTAGAGACATTAGTGTTGTAGATCAGAGAGATTATACCAACAATCCTTATGCTTCTAATAGTTATTATTTCACCCCTTATGCTTCAAATCCATATTGGAGTATCAATGAAAATGCCACTGTTATAGATGGAAATCGTTTTTATGGTAACACTAATTTAACTTATAAAATAAACGATCATTTTTCTGCCAGTTACCAAGTGGGAGGAGATTACAAATCAGAAAAAGTTAAATCTTATGGAGCCGTTGTAAGATTCTTACCTGGTTCTTCACAACAACTTGGAGCAGCTAATGAAGTTGTAGGAGGAGTTACTGAAAGATCTTATGAAAATTCAGAGTTTGACTCGAATTTAATTTTGAACTATACTGCTACACTTGCCGAAGATTTTGGTATTAATGCCTTAGCTGGGTTTAACAGCAATCAAAGAAAATCGAATTCATTGGCAGCGCAAATCACGAACTTAGATATTCTTAATTATTATGAGTTGTCAAATTCATCCATTAAACCGGCTGTTGGTCAAGCTAATTCACAACGAAAATCTTATAGTGTTTATACTTCAATTGAAGGTTCCTATAAAAATATCCTTTATTTAACCTTAACTGGAAGAAATGACTGGACTTCTACCTTACCCATAGGTAACAATTCCTATTTTTATCCTTCAGCAGCATTAAGCGGAATAGTTCTTGACAATTCTGAGACATTCTTGAAATTAAGAGCTAGTTATGCTCAACTTGGTAACGACACCGCACCTTATCAAACAAGTTCTACGATGATACAAGGTAATTCAGCGCTAGGTTTTGGAAATATTTTTCTTCCTCTTGGTGGTGTAAATGGGTATGAATTTGCCGGAAACTTAGGGAATGCAAATTTAAAACCAGAAAGAACTACAGAATATGAAGTTGGTGCAGAGTCAACCTTTTTCAAAAAAAGAGTTAATCTTGATGTTGCCGTTTACGACAAATCATCTATGGATGTTTTATGGGCAAGTCCATTGGCTGCTTCTACAGGATATGCCTCTCAAACTGCCAATATTATCGATTTGAACAATAAAGGAATCGAAGTAGCGTTAAATTTAGTCCCAGTAAGAACAACAAATTTCCAATGGGATTTTACCACAACCTTTACTAAAAACATTTCTGAAGTAACAGATATTAAAGCTGGTAGCGATAAACAATTACTTGCTAGTGATTACGGCATAACATTTAATGCAGTAAAAGGACAGCCATTAGGTGTTTTTGAATCTACTGTAGCCTTGAAAAACGACCTAGGGCAATATATAATTGACGGAGCAACAGGTTACTATAAAGTTGCGACAGATGAATCTATTATTGGAACTTCTGAAAGAGATTTCGTTATGGGATTGAACAATAAAATGACATATAAAAACTTAACCTTCACGTTTGGTCTAGACTGGAAACAAGGTGGTAGCATGTATTCTTACACTAAGCATTTATCTCAATTTACAGGAAATGGTATAGAAACTACTTATAATAACAGAAATACATTTATCATTCCTAACTCCGTAGTTGAAGTTTTAGATGCTAATGGTGTTGTTACAGGTTATGCTGAAAATACAACCCCAATCACAACTGATAAAGTTACCGATTATTGGAATTCAGCAAAAAATCCCGGGATAGAAGATGCACACGTTATTGATAAGACCTTTGTTAGATTACGATCCGTTGCTTTGACTTATAACGTTCCATCGGCTTTCAGTAAAAGAATGGGAATTCAAAATGCATCGTTTAGTCTTTACGGGAAAAATTTAGCGCTTTGGACCCCTAATTCTAACCCTTACGTTGACCCTGAGTTATCCACATTTGGTTCTGGATTATTGAGTGAGCAAGGAGAATTTGCAGCTAATCCTACACAAAGAACTTATGGTGCTAGCGTTAAACTAACATTTTAAAAAAGAAACAAAATGAAAAAATTTATAATTAGTATAATAGTATCTGCTGCCTTCGCAGGATGTAGTTCAAATTTAGATATTAACCAAGATCCAGATTCTCTTAATCCGGAAAACGCTCCCTTATCCGCTCAACTACCGGCAGGTATTACAGGAATCATCGGTTCGGAGGGTGCATCTATGGCAATTATTGGAGGCATGTGGTCTCAATATTGGACACAAAGCAACGCCGCCAATCAATACAACAGTATTGATAATTATTCCATAGGTACTGCAGACTATAATTACATTTGGAATGGAATGTATGATGCCTTAGGAGATATTAGAAACGTAAAAAGAAAAGCCTTGGCAGAAGAAAATTGGAACTACTATTTAGTGGCTACAGTTCTTGAAGTACAAGCTTCACAAGTATTGACCGATTTTTATGGCAGTATTCCTTATAAAGAAGCGAGTAACGCTTCGATATTGCAACCCAAATTTAATACTGGGGAAGAAGTTTATACTTATATGATCGACGACCTAAACGATGCACTTGCAAGACCATTGGCATCCTCTAAAGGTTTCCCACCCTCTAATGACGATTTTATTTTCAGAGGAGATATGACTAAATGGATCAAATTTGCCAATACATTGAAACTAAAAGTTTATATGCGTCAAACTAATAGCTCAAGAGCAGCTATTGCTAACGCAGGAATCACCGCAATGCTTGCAGCAGGAACCGTATTTTTGAATGAAGATGCTGGATTAATATTAGACAAAGAAGGGAAACCTATTTTTACTGATGCTGTCAATCAAAGTAATCCTTTGTATGAATTTAACATTAGAAAAATGAGTGTAGCTACCAATTTAAGAATGAGCACCACTCTAGCTTCTTTCTTTGATACAAATGGTGATACAAGAAAAGCAAAATACTATCTTGCAGGAAATTCACTTAACCAAGGGGATTATGAAAGTGCTGTAGGTGCGGGAACTATAGCTGTTGTAAACCAAAGTTATGCTACACCGGCTCTATTGATGACTAAAGAAGAAAGTTTGTTTTTACAAGCAGAAGCTAAAGAGCGATACCAAGGTGGTGTTGGTGCGAAAGCATTATATGATGCTGCTGTAAATGCCAATTTTACAAGATACGGTTTATCAGGTGCTACATTTGTTGCTGGTTCATACGCTTATCCAACAGCAGGCACTCTTGATCAAAAAATCGAAGCTATCATTACTCAAAAATGGATTGCCAGTTTCCCAGGCAATGGTTTTGAAGCCTTTTTTGAAAAAAACAGAACTGGCTATCCTAAAACATCAGCTGTTTATCAAACTGATACTGCTCATTATGTACCAGGACAAATAGTATATTCCAAAACAGGAACTACAGCAGGCTTATTTCCGAAAAGATTAGTTTATCCTCTTTCTGAAAGAAATGCCAACCCTAATGTACCAAGTTTAGTACCAATAACAACCCCGGTTTGGTGGGCAAAAAATTAATATTATGAAAAAATTAATCATAGCACTTTTTATCACAGGCTCATTATTTACAGCTTGTACCACGGTCGATACTGAAAATGTATCTAAGATCACCTATTTCCCTATTATTACCGTTTTAGGAGTCAATCCTTATTTTGTAAAAACGGGTGCTACATATGTAGATCCAGGTGCAATTGCAAAAGCAGGGTCCACTGTAATTCCTACCACCTATAGTGGTATTGGAAAATACAGAAAAACTCAAACTTTAGACACTAATAAATCAGATGAATATACTGTCACTTATAGTGCGAAAAATTCAGATGGTTTTGTTGGTAGTGCAACCCGAAAAGTAATTGTTTACAGTAATGGCAACTTAGTTAACAGTATTGAAGGTCTTTACACTTGTACTATTAGCAGGAATGGAGCAACACC
Source organism: Flavobacterium sp. (assembly GCA_010365135.1). GTDB lineage: Bacteria > Bacteroidota > Bacteroidia > Flavobacteriales > Flavobacteriaceae > Flavobacterium. The sequence continues at coordinate 367 of JAAFGY010000102.1, read as the reverse complement.
TGGACCAACATATATCAACATAAAATATATTTATATTTGGAAAAATACCGATGGAACTTATGGAATATCTGATGCTTTTGGAGGTTGGTATGAGTATGGTAGAGCAATTGGGAATTCAGAAACTCCTGGAGGGATAATAAAAGTAGTAGATATCGCAACTAACTCATTTACGTTCCCAGGAACATTGACCAATACTTATTTTGGAGGTACTGCTAAAATTAATAGTTTAACAGTAGATGCGGCTACAAAAAAACTGGTACTTACTTGTACTTGGGTTACTGCAGCTCCTTCCTCAACCTATGTATTTGTTGCTAATCTAACTCAAGTTAATCCTTAAAAAATATAATGATGAAATTAATAAAAAATA
>JAAFGY010000101.1 GCA_010365135.1 Flavobacterium sp. | reverse complement strand
TTTATGATGCCAAAAAAGGAATTAAAGTAAAAGGATTAGAGGTTGACTCCAAAATGTTCAAAGTAAGCAATGGTTTTGCGGTTGGAGCGATGATCATTGGTGGAGTTTTGGTTGCCTTATATTCGATTTTTTGGTAAGATTTAAAAATAATAATAACTAAAGTTCTTATGAATTAAGGACAATTAAAATTAAACAAAATGAAATTTTTTATTGATACAGCAAATTTAAAAGATATTAAAGAGGCCAATGACCTAGGAGTTCTTGACGGTGTAACTACCAATCCTTCATTGATGGCGAAAGAAGGAATTACAGGAGCAGATAATATTATAGCGCATTATATTAAAATATGCCAATTGGTTGAAGGAGATGTTTCTGCCGAAGTAATCTCAACCGATTTTGAAGGAATGATTGCCGAAGGCGAAATGCTTGCTGCTTTGCATCCTCAAATTGTGGTTAAACTACCGATGATTAAAGACGGAGTTAAAGCTTGTAAATATTTTTCAAACAAAGGAATTAGAACCAATGTTACTTTAGTTTTTTCTGCAGGTCAAGCTTTATTGGCTGCCAAAGCTGGAGCGACTTATGTGTCTCCTTTCATCGGAAGATTAGACGATATTTCTACTGATGGAATGGCTTTGATTGAAGAAATCAGGTTGATTTATGACAATTACGGTTACGAAACACAAATTTTGGCAGCATCAGTGCGTAACGTAATGCACATAATCAATTGTGCAAAAATTGGATCTGATGTGATTACTGGACCGTTGAGCGCAATTGAAGGATTACTAAAACATCCCCTTACAGATATTGGTTTGGCTACTTTTTTGGCAGATTATAAAAAAGGAAATAGTTAAGAAAAAAATTATTTTTATTAAAAAAGGTGCTGGAAAAAGCGCCTTTTTTTGTGGTATTTCCTCGTGAATCCATTGAAAAATTCTATTTTTATAAAAAATTGTAGTTATGACTTTTTATTTCAAACCTTTACTTCTTTTTTGCACTATTTTTTGCTTGTTTTCTTGCAAATCCCAAACGGTAATTGCTAATCTTGAAAGGAATAATCAACCCGTTGTCAATGATACTACTTTTGTGAATTTGAAAGATTACAGTACAAATTTTTTATATGATATGAAATACGCGACTTCGGATAATTTTTTGAAAGCCAAAGTCTATGATTGTGCCGAATGTTTTTTGCGTTTGAAAACCGTCAAAGCCATGATTTCAGCCAATGAAGTTTTTATGAAAATGGGGTATAAAATCAAAATCTTCGACTGTTACAGACCCTTGGACATTCAAAAAAGAATGTGGAAAATCGTTCCCAATCCGTCTTATGTTGCCAATCCAAGCAAAGGTTCAATACACAATCGAGGAGGAGCTGTCGATATTACTTTGGTAGATTTAAACGGAAAAACTCTGGATATGGGAACAACTTTCGACTTTTTTGGTAAAGAAGCCAGTCATAATTATGAAAATTTTTCCAAGGAAATAAAATCGAACAGAGAATTGTTAAAAACTAAAATGATAAAAAATGGTTTTAACTCTTTAGAATCAGAATGGTGGCATTACAATTTGAAATCGGCATTGAATGACCAAGTTTCCAATGCCAAATGGAAATGCGATTAGCTATTCTATGCACTTTAAATACTTGATAAAGTAGCTTTCCGGTTCATAAACTTGATTGGTTAGTTCCGATTGAAACTCTTTTTTTATGACATAATCCTCCAGATCTGTCAAATATTTTATGCGCATTAAATTTACTGGAGAACTTTTCAAGTCTTCAAAGGAACCTTTCATAAACATAAAAGTGCCCGTTAAAACTCTATTGTCAAAACCTTTGTCGTCTCGAATCATAGAACCACAATTTTCTTGGTCAATGTGAAGTAGTGTAATAATTTTTCCATTATTTAACTGCAAAAATAATTTGGAATTTTTATCAAAACAGTTGGCTTTCAAAAAATCTTTGCTTTTTTGAATAAGTTGCAAATTCAGACTTGGCGTGCCATCGGTTAATGCTAATGCGTAAAATATATAATTGGTGTTTCCAGCGAAATTCTTTTCGTAAATCATATATTCTTTGGTCAATTTATAGGTACCAATGGAATCGGTTATGTTTGTGCTGTATTCACAAGGTTTTTGGGCAAATAAATGGTTGGTCATCAAGAAAAAAAGGATTAGAACGGCTTGTTTCATTTTTATAAAATTTTACTGCAAATTAAAACTATTTTATTGTTATTTTCATCAGTTGTAAAAAAACAATATTGATTTCCACCTTCTTTTATTTTCCATTTTCTGCGAATGTTTTCAACGGTTTCTGGAAAATTTCGGGTGGTGATATTGGCTTGTTTGTTTTCCAAAAATGATTTCATTTCATTTTTGTGGTAGGGAATGGAATGTTCAATTTCGAAAATTCTTCCAGGAAAAGAAATAATTTCCGAATTGGTATACAAATGGGAATGTTTATGCAGCTTACACAATTTATAAAAAGTTCCCACTTCATCAAAACCTCCCGACTTCATTATGGCGCTGTTGGGTTCGTATAAATAGTGGCGAGGCAAACCGTAAGTTGCTTTTTCAGGATTTTCATTTAAAATAAATTCAAAAATATCCATTTTTTCCTTCAAAATATTGACAGTTTTTAGCTTTATTTTTTCGTCATAATTTTTGTGTATTTCCCATAACAATTCTTTTACTTCGTTTTCGAGAGCTACAATATGAATTGCTTTTACGTTTTTGAGTTCTGATAATCCAACCGAAATATCGAGTAGCGGAGCTGTTTTTATAAGAATTTTATCAGAATGTTCCAAAAATAGACTGAGATTTTCGGGTACATTTGGCAAACAATCCTGGAGCATAAAAACTTTTCCTTTGGCGTCGTTTCTTCTGGATGGATCAATGTAAATCCAATCCCATTTCAAATTCAGTTGGGTTAAAATTGACAAACTATCTCCAGAATAACAACTAATGTTTTTTACATTTAATTGTTCGAAATTGTGTTGTACAATATTAGAAAGTTCTGAATTTATTTCGCAATGCGCGACTTTTTTTATCTTCTTGGCAAAATAATAATCATCAACACCAAAACCTCCAGTCAAGTCGATTAAACTTTCGCCGGAAACCAAATTGGCTTTGTAAGCTGCTGTTTTTTCGGAAGATGTTTGTTCGACAGCTATTTTGCTTGGAAAAATAATGTTTTTAGTTGAAAACCAAGTAGGTAATTTATCTTTTGCTTTGGTTTTGGCTTCAATTTGAGTTAAAATTGAAGGCCACTTTAAATCAGGAAATGGATTTTTTTGCAGTGCTAATTTTGGAATATTTTCACCAATATGGCTATTGATAAAGTGTTGAATTTCAGTATTTAAAATAGTAAAATCCAAAATTAAATATTTTTAGTAAGTAATTTTATTACTGTATTTTCAGGAAAAAATTCTTTTCCTATAACTTTCAAAATAGTATATAAAGGAACTGCGATTATCATTCCCAAAATTCCGGAAAGAAAGCCCGCAATTAAGATGACAAGGAAAATTTCTAAAGGATGCGAACTAACACTTTTAGAAAAAATTAAAGGTTGTGATAAGTTGTTGTCAATGATTTGAACAATCCAAAACCCGATCAAAACGTATATTGTAGTTGGCAATATTTCCGATTGAAAATCACTTCCAAGGTTGCTAAGCATGGTTAAAATGGCAGCCAAAACAGAGGCAATTAATGGTCCAATGTAAGGAACAATATTTAAAACGGCGCACAAAAAAGCAATGATTAAAGCATTTGGAACCCCAAAAATCAATAACACAATAAGATATAAAATGAATACAATAAATAATTGAAGTAGTAACCCAATAAAATAGCGCGAAAGCAAATGATTTATTTTATGTATGGAATTTAAAATTTTTTCTTCTTGACTATTGGGCATTAATTTTTTGGCTCCTTTAATAAATAGCAGTCGGTCCTTCAAGAAGAAAAAAGTAATAAATAAGACCGAAGCAAGGCCAATTCCAAAGCTGCTTATAGTTCCTAATATTAAATTTAAGAAATTTGGAATAAAATTAAAATTTATTTTAGAAGTTAGCTTTGCTTCATTTAACATTCTTTCGGAATCAATATGATAACTTTCTAGAAAAGCAGAAGTTTGGTTAATCAGTTGGTTTACATTTTTTTCAATTTCTGCTGTTTTAAGGAGGGATAAATTTTCGCCTTGCGAAGAAATTAAAGGGATAAACATCAATATGAAACTGGTTATAAATAATATAAAAATAAAAAGTGTAGCAATTGTTGCCAAGGTATGTTTGAATTTTAATCTTTTAGTAAAGAAATCAAGGATCGGAGTTCCAATTAAGGCTAGAATCAATGCTACAACAAGGTAGATAATAACCGACTGAATTAAATATAAAAAATATAATACAACAGCCGCCAATATTAAAAAGCCTATTGCTTTTAAAATTCCGTTAGCTATTATTTTTGAGGTTATCATATGCTGTTTTTAGAGGATAAAGATAAAAAAAAACTCGCTAACAAGTAGCGAGTTTATATTCTAAAAGTATAGAGAAAATTATAGACCAATAGCAGCTCTTGCTCCACCCGCAACAAAAATGGCGGATATTCTTGCTTTTTGACCATTTGTAAACATATACATTCCTCTATCGTCGGTATAATCCATGTAGTTCATCGTCATTTCATTATGCGCGGGCAAACATGTGCTTACATAAGGATATGTTGGAACTCCAAAGTTAGAAGTTTTGGCAACAGGAGTATCGGAAACCAAATCATTTCCGCAAGAAGCATCTCCCCAAATGTGACGCAAATTCATCCAATGCCCAACTTCGTGCGTTCCCGTTCTTCCTAAATTGTAAGGGTAACTTGCAGCACTTGATAAACCAAAATATTGAGAATCAATTACAACTCCATCTGTGGCAGCAGCTCCTCCAGGAAATTGTGCATATCCTAATATTCCTCCGCCAATGGTACAAGCCCATAGATTTAGTGTTGTTGAAGGTGTTGTAGGATCTAAACCGCCTTGTTTTGTTTTTTTCATCGCATCTCGAGTTCCCCAAGAAGTTTTGTTAGTAGACTTTCTATTAATTTTAACTAACTCAAAGGTAATATCTACATTAGCTTTAACTCCAGACCATTCTGCAGGAACGCTTGCAAAATCCGCGTTTGTTGCAGTGAAATCTTTATTTAAGACGTCAATTTGAGATTGAATCTGAGCATTCGAAATGTTTTCTGCAGTAGTTTTATATAAAACATTGACAACAACTGGAATCACAATTTTACCATTTACTAGTTTAAAATTAGACGAGGAAATTCTTTTTTGTGTAAAAGCTTCAATTTCATTCATTCTAATAGCTAAGGTTGGATCTGCGGCTAATTGTGCTTCAAGAACATCTTGTGAAGCACAAAGTCTGTGTGTTATAGCGCCTGTTGTTGTTGTCGCTGAATCAGTTGTATCATTTTGACACGAAAAAAGCATCATAACTATTGATGCAGAAAAAAGGATTTTTTTCATACTACTAGATTGTTAGTTATTTATAGATAAGCTTGAATTGTTGACAATTGTACAATAAATTTATTAAAATTGCAAACTTTTTAAGTGCAAGTGGTAATATTGTTTAAATTTTAATAGATTTTAAAAAATGGGAGGTAAAAATCTGGCAGTTTAAAAAATAGCCCTACTAGGATTTATTTTATTAATATGATAAAAATCATTTTTATTTAGACTGAATACAAATTACTTTGCAAATAAAAGTAGTAATGTTATGAAATTTGATTTTTGTTTAGGGCTGTTTTTCATTTTTTACAGCATAATTTCATTTTCCCAAATTGTAGAGCCTTCTGTGGGTGTTGATAAAAATCTTCTTCAAATTGAAATGGAGGTACAGTACACCGTTCATAAAGAAGCAGTGGAAAAATATGTGGCTTGGAGTTTACCTAGTTTCCTTTTACGCTACGGATTATCTAAAAATATAGAATTACAATTAAATGCTCCTTTACTAATAGAGCAATGGTATGAGAATGATAATTTAGTACATAATTTTAATAAATTTGGAAATTTGCAAATTGGAGCCTCGATAAACCTTTGGGAACAGCGCAATTTGATTCCTGCGACTGCTTTAATGGCAAGAGTGATTTTTCCTTTAAAAAAAAATGAGGAATTTAATGTTGATGGTGAAATTATAGCTTTGAACTTTTCAAATGCGATCAATGAAAAATGGATATTAAACTATAATATAGGTTTTGTCCATTGTACTGACAACTCGAATGCAGGTTATTATATTGTAAATTTGACTTATAATTTAACTCAGAAAACTCACTTTTTTATTGAAAATTCTGCTGATTTTAATACTGAATCAATTTTCTATCAAAATATTAATATCGGTGGAGGCTTAAATTTTAGAAAAAATATGTGTTTGGATTTTTCGGTAGCAAATGGAATTAATCACGATCTTTATTATACAGGCATAAGGTTTACGTGGGTAATAAACACTAAAAAATAAATCCTTTTTGAAGGATTACAATTAATTGTTAAAAATATAATTCATAATATTTGCTCCCATTTTCAGTGCTTTTTCACGAACATCAGCGGGGTCGTTATGTACTTCTGGATCTTCCCATCCATCACCTAAATCGCATTCGTAAGTATAAAGTAATACCAATCTGTTTTCAATGAAAATCCCAAAAGCTTGGGGGCGTTTTCCATCGTGCTCGTGTATTTTTGGCAATCCGTTGGCAAATAAAAAGGGTTTTTGAAAGATTTGATGATTTGATGGAATCTCGACCAAATCAGTATTGGGAAAGATTTTCTTGATTTCTTTTCGAATATATTGATCCATTCCATAATTATCGTCAATATGAAGAAACCCTCCCGAAGTCAAATAATTCTTCAAATTGCTGACATCAGCATCACTAAAAACTACGTTTCCGTGTCCAGTCATGTGAACAAACGGATAGGAAAACAAATCCGGATTACTAGGTTCTACAGTTGCAGGTTTGAGTTTAATCTTAGTGTTGATATTGGCGTTGCAATATTTTATTAAATTAGGTAAGGAAGTTGGATTCGCATACCAATCGCCACCACCACTATATTTTACCAAAGCAATTTCTTGGGAAAAAATAATTGTATTGAAAAATAAAAATAAACTAATAAACAGACTTTTCATAAACTTCTGAAATCAAAATTCGTTAATCTGAAAGCTACAATCTTAATCTTCATTCACAAAAACCACACTATGACAAGCCACAATAGCTGCAGTTTCGGTTCGTAATCTTGTATTTCCTAAAGAAACTGGAACGTAATTATTTTCGAGTGCTAATATAATTTCTTTCTCTGAAAAATCGCCTTCAGGACCGATGAGTACTGTGACGTTTTCATTTGGTTTTAAAACCGATTTCAATAATTTTTTATCGGTTTCTTCGCAATGAGCTATCAATTGTAGACCCTCATTTTTGTGTTTAATAAATTCCTTGAAAGTCATTACTTCATTCAGTTTTGGAAGAAATAAAACATTCGATTGTTTCATTGCTGTCAATATAATTTTTTCAAATCTTTCTCTGTTGACCACTTTTCGTTCCGAGCGATCACAGATAATTGGTGTAATTTCGTGAATCCCAATTTCGGTTGCTTTTTCTAAAAACCATTCGTAGCGATCGTTCATTTTTGTGGGTGCTACGGCCAAATGCAAATGAAATTTTGAACTTTCTGCCTTTTCGATAGAAAGAATTTGTACCGTGCATTTATTGTCCGAAGCTAAAGTAATTTCGGTTTCAAACAAAAGGCCTAAACCATTGGTCACAAACAATATATCCGTGTCTTTTTTTCGCAACACTTTTATAATATGCTTGCTTTCTTCTTTGTCAAAAGAAAAGATTTTGGTGGTTTTGTCAATAGTTGGATTGTAGAATAATTGCATAATTTAAAATTGAATTCGTGCCTTTGAAACGACGGCCGAAGTTTCGAAATTTTGAGTTAAAAACTTTTGATAACCTACAATCCCAATCATTGCAGCATTATCGGTGGTGTATTCAAATTTTGGAATGAAAGTCTTCCAACCGTATTTTTGTTCCGCTTCTTTCAATGTATTTCTTATTCCTGAATTGGCCGAAACGCCTCCGCCAATGGCGATTTGTTTAATTCCAGTTTCTTTAACGGCCAATTTTAATTTGTCCATTAATATTTGGATTATTGTATGTTGAATGGAAGCACAAATATCATTGCGGTTTTCATCGACAAAATTAGGATTTTCTAATTTTTTCTTTTGAATAAAATACAAAATTGCCGTTTTTAAACCCGAAAAACTAAAATCTAATCCGGGAACTCTTGGTTTGGTAAAAGCAAAGGCTTTCGGATTTCCAAGTTGTGCATATTTATCTACCAATGGACCGCCAGGATAGGGAAGACCTAATATTTTGGCGCTTTTATCAAATGCTTCTCCTACGGCATCATCGGTGGTTTGACCAATAATTTCCATATCAAAAAAGTCATTTACTCTCACTATTTGAGTGTGACCACCGGAAATTGTTAAAGCCAAAAAAGGAAAAATAGGTTTACTAAATCCTTCTTCAGCAATAAAATGGGCCAAAATATGAGCCTGCATGTGATTTACAGCAATTAAAGGGATTTGCAATGCCAATGCCAATGATTTGGCAAATGAACTTCCCACGAGAAGCGAACCCATCAAACCGGGACCTTGTGTAAAGGCAATCGCAGAAAGTTGTTCTTTTTTTATGTTTGCTTTGCGCAAGGCAGCATCGATAACGGGAACTATATTTTGTTGATGCGCGCGCGAGGCAAGTTCAGGAACTACGCCGCCATATTGAGTATGTATCAATTGATTAGCAACAACATTTGATAATACTTTGTCGTTATGTAAAACTGCTGCAGCGGTGTCATCACAGGAACTTTCGATGGCAAGAATAAAAACCTCGGGATTTTGCATAAAAAGGCACTAATTTTGAATTATATTTGGCAATCCGTTTTTTATACATTACGGAGCAGCCAAAATTAAAGAATTTTTATGAAAGGGGCTTTCTTAGTTTGGTAAAATAACTTTAGATAAAAAAATAACCAAAAACAATACGTATCAAAAAAGTAATAAAAATAGTATTTCGTTCTTTTATTGTACTTATCCTACTACTATTGGTGCTTGGAATTGCGCTTACTTTGCCTTCAGTACAAACAAGAATTGCTAAATATTTCGTCGAAAGCATTAATAAAGACTTTGGGATTCATATTGCTATCGATGAAGCTGCAGTGTCTGTTTTTGGCGGTGTAAAGCTTAAAAATGTACTGATTTTAGATCATCATAAGGATACTTTGATTTATGCCAACAGAATTAAAACCAATATTTTAGACAGTTCAAAATTGTTAGACGGTGATTTACTTTTTGGAGACATTACTTTGGATGGATTTTATTTTAATATGAAAACCTATAAAAATGAAAAATATTCCAATTTAGATAAATTTATTACTGCTTTTAAGAATGATAAACCGCCTTCCAAAAAACATTTTTTGCTAACAGCCGCCAATGCAAAAATCACAAATGGACATTATACCTTGATTGATTTAAATAGAGTGGGCTCTAAAGATGTCGATTTTACTAAGCTCAACGCCTCTTTAACTAATTTAAAAATTTACGGTCCAGAAGTAAATACTATTATTAACAAGATGTCTTTTCAAGACCATCGCGGAATTTCCGTTAAGAGTTTGAGTGGGAAATTTAGTTATAACAAAAAGCATATTAAATTAGATGATCTTCATTTAATTACAAAGGATTCCAAGGTGAACGGGTCAATTGCTTTAAATTACAATAGAGATTTTTCGCATTTTACCGATAGAGTTGAGTTTGATATTAAATTGGATAGAGCGGCATTAGCCTCGAATGATATTCGCTATTTTTATAATGAATTGGGCAAAAATCAAAATTTTTATGTAAATGCAAGAATAAAAGGACCATTAAACAACCTGAAAATAACAAATTTAAGATTGATTAATTCGAAAAAGTCCTTGATAATTGGCACTTTAAACTTCAAAAATCTCTTTCCAAACAAGGAACAGGAATTTTATATGAATGGAAAATTTGAAAAACTTTCTAGCAGTTATGATGATCTTGTTACAATATTACCCAATGTTTTAGGCAAAAAGTTACCTGTTATTTTGAAAAAACTGGGAAAATTTAATTTGGTTGGTAATGCACAAGTTACCCAAACTTCTATTGAAACTAGTTTTGTTATGACAACTCAATTAGGGAAAGTAAATTCTGATTTGAATATCAAAAACATGAATCTTACTGACAAGGCCGCTTACGTTGGGAATGTTGTCTTCGAAAATTTTGATTTGGGAACCTTATTGGACAAAAAAAATGTTGGAAAAGTCAGTGGGGATATCGATATTGATGGCATGGGTTTTTCTGAAAAGTATTTGAACACTTCCATCAAAGGAGATGTTAGCCAGATAGATTTTAATAATTATACTTATAATAATGTTGTTCTAAACGGAAATTTTAAAAGCGGTTTATATAAAGGTCAGGTTTCGGTAAACGACCCAAATTTGAGTATGGATTTTGATGGATTGGTCGATTTGAGCAAAAAAGAAAACCAATATGATTTCCACATTAATGTTGAAAACGCTGACTTGCATAAATTAAAATTTATGAAAGATTCCATTTCTCAATTTCATGGCGATGTTGTTGTGAAAGTATCAGGCAATTCCATTGACAATCTAAAAGGGGATGTTTTTATTAATAAAACTACCTATCAAAATGAAAAAGCGACTTATCTTTTTGACGATTTTTACATCAATTCCTCTTTTGACCAAGACCGTGTAAGAACCATTACGGTAAATTCTCCGGATATTGTGCAAGGGGAAATTATTGGAAAATTTCAATTCAATCAATTGAAAAATTTAGTAATGAATTCACTGGGAAGTCTTTATACGAATTATAAGCCAGAAAAAGTGAAAAAAGGGCAGTTTCTAAAATTTAATTTTACTATTTATAATAAAATTATCGAAATTTTTTATCCTGATATTTCCATTGGAACAAACACCGTTGTTAAAGGAATTATTAACTCTGATAATCAAGAATTTAAGTTTAATTTTAACTCGCCAAAGATTACAGCTTCTGACAATACCTTTGATAATATCAGAATAAAAGTAGATAATAAAAATCCACTTTATAATGCTTTTATCGAACTAGATAGCATAAAAACAAAATATTATAAAATTCGGGATTTTAGCCTTATAAACGTTACGATGAAAGATACTTTGTTCTTTCGTTCCGAGTTTAAAGGAGGACTGAAAGGACAAGATTACTTCAATTTGAATTTGTATCACACCATAAACAAAGACAATAATAATGTTGTTGGGATCAATAAATCCGAGATTAAAATCAAGGATTATTTGTGGTATTTGAATGAAAAGGAAACGCCAAATAATCAAATAGTTTTTGATAAATCATTCAAAAATTTCAATTTTGATAACATTATTTTGACCAATAAAGAGCAAGAAATAATGTTTCAGGGCGATATAAAAGGAACGAATTACAAGGATTTGAAATTGAGTTTTAAAGATGTTGATTTAAATCAAATTACACCCGCCGATCCAAAGTTCGCCATTAATGGAAATTTGAATGCGGTGGTAAATTACAAGCAAAACAATGCCGTTTTCCAGCCCACGGCTTCCATACAAATTGACCATTTGAATATCAACAAAGCAGATTTGGGTTATTTAAATTTTGACATTACAGGAGATGAAAGTTTCAAAAAATTCACTGTAAATTCCTCTATTGAAAATGAAAATGTAGCCTCTTTTGGCGTCAATGGAAGTTTTGAGATAGTCGACAAGAAAACAATTTTGGACTTACAAGTAAAACTCGACAAATTTAATTTAGGAATTTTAAGTTCACTTGGAGCTGGTGTCTTGTCAAATATTAGAGGATTTGCAACGGGGAATGCAACTATAGCGGGAAATCTTAAAAAACCCGAAATAAATGGACGACTTTATGTCGATGGTGCAGGTATGACCATTCCGTATTTGAATGTGGATTATTCTTTAGGCAACAGAACGGTTGTGGATTTGACAGACGAGCAGTTTTTGTTTAAAAACGATGTGCTTACGGATACAAAATTTGGAACAAAAGGAACTTTAAATGGAAGTATTGAGCACAATAATTTTTCGGATTGGAAATTAGATTTGACCATTAAATCAAAAAGATTATTAGTCCTTGACACCAAAGATTCGGAAGATGCGGCTTATTACGGAATTGCATTTATTGATGGTAGTGCGACCATTAAAGGGCCAACAAACGGACTTTTTATAAAGGTTGACGCAAAATCCGAAAAAGGAACTTCGTTAAAAATCCCGATAAATGATTCCGAAAATATTAGTCAAAACGATTTTATTCATTTTTTGTCAACCAAAGAAAAGTTTAACATTAAAAAAGGAATAGTTGATAATACAAGAAATTACAAAGGACTTGAACTTGAATTTGATCTTGACATTACTCCAAATGCCGAAGTGGAAGTTATTTTAGACCGAAATTCAGGTCACGGAATGAAAGGAAAAGGAAATGGAACGCTGCTTTTTAAAATAAATACATTGGGTAAATTCAATATGTGGGGCGATTTTCAAGCGTATGAAGGAACCTATAATTTTAAATATGGTGGGATCATTGACAAGAAATTTATTGTCAAAAAAGGAGGATATATTTCGTGGGAAGGAAATCCTATGAAAGCGCGATTAAATTTAGAAGCCATCTATAAAACTAGTGCCAATCCAGCCTTATTATTAGAAAATTCTTCTTTCAATAAAAAAGTGCCGGTCAATGTAGTAATAGGACTTCGCGGAGATTTGACAAGCCCTGATCCCGACTTTAATTTTGAATTTCCAACGGTCAGTAATGTATTAAAATCAGAAATCGA
>JAAFGY010000100.1 GCA_010365135.1 Flavobacterium sp. | reverse complement strand
CAGAACCACCATAAGAAAAGAAAGGTAATGGAACTCCAATCGTCGGGAATATTCCCAAAACCATGGCGATATTGACAAAGAAATGAATGAATAAAATACCCGCCACACAATAACCATAAACTCGACTAAACTTGGTTTTTTGTCTTTCGGCGAGATAAATTACTCGGAGAAATAACCCCACAAACAAAGCAACTACAACCATTGAACCTAGGAAACCCCATTCTTCGCCCACGGTTGTAAAAATATAATCGGTGTGTTGCTCGGGTACAAATCCGCCTTTGGTTTGCGTGCCTTCAAGAAATCCTTTTCCAAACCATCCTCCGGAGCCAATAGCAATTTCGGATTGATTGGTATTGTATCCAATTCCTTTCATATCGACCGATTTGCCTAATAAAATATTAAAACGATCTCGGTGATGCTGTTTAAATACATGCGTAAAAACATAATTTACAGACAAGACAAATCCAGAAATTAAGGCGAAAAGAATGCCGCTTAAAACCAAATTTCTGTCACCCAATCGGGACTTGAAATGAATAAAGACAATGGCAACCAATGCTAAAAGTATTACATATTCCGGCTCTAAAACAAGGGTCAATACAAATAGAAGAATAGCGATAAATCCGGTCCAAACATACCAAGCTGGTAGTCCTTCACGATATAAAACAATAATAAAAACACTATAAATCAGCGCACTTCCCGGATCGGGTTGAGGTAAAATTAACATCACCGGCAAAAACACTATTGCTAATGCCTGAATTTGACGATTGACCTCTTTTAAATTAATTTGTGAATCGCTGAGGTATTTGGCTAAAGCCAATGCAGTAGCGGCTTTGGCAAACTCTGACGGTTGAAGAGTAAAACTTCCAATGCCGTACCAGCAACGTTGGCCAGCAATAGTTTTGCCAAAAGCAAATAATCCGACCAGCGATAGTAGAGAAATTCCAAAAATGATACTGGCATATTTTTCGTAGAATTTTCCATCCACATACAAGACAAGAAAAATTAATGGAATCGTTAAGATTATAAATATAAGTTGTTTATCCGATGTTCCTTCCATTGAAGACAAGGAGGAGGAGTATATATTCAACCATCCTAATAGCACTAAAACTATATAGATAACGATACATATCCAGTCGATGTTGTTGGTTAAACTTTGATTTTTCATTTGAAATGAATCGCTAATTATTGTTGTGTTGTAGTATCTATTTTTATTTTCGGAACAACCATTTTGCTTTTCAAAATAGAATCTCTCTTTTTCATTTCTAACTTAACTGCTTCGGATTGTCCACCTAATTTGGCATAGCGGTCTTGTAGACTTCGCTCAAGTGTTCTTTTCTCCAAGTCGGTTCTTGTAATTTTTCCTCTAAGGTATTTTTCGATCATTAAACTGGCAATTGGACCGGCAATTGTTGCTCCAAAACCTCCGTTTTCAACCATAATGGCTATTGCGATTTTCGGGTTGTCTTTTGGGGCAAAGGCAACAAAAATAGAGTGGTCTTCGAGTTTTGTTCGGACTCCACCAATTTTTGCGTAATTTTCAGCCGTTCCCGTTTTTCCACAAATATCTATTCCCTCAACTCGAAGTGCACTTGCTGTTCCAAAATTATAAACATCAAATAAACCACTTATCATTGGCGCAAAATATTTTTTGTCAATTGTGGTTACGTGTTTAGTGGTGAATTTTTTATCGATTTTTTCACCTTTAATTTTCTTGATGATATGAGGCGTGTAATAATAACCTTGATTAGCAACGGTAGCCATCATATTGGCCAATTGAATAGGCGTCATTACAATTTCACCTTGACCAATGGAATTTGATATAATTGTTTTGCCACTATAATTCCAGCCAGGATACATTTTTTTGTACGTTTTTGAATTGGGTATTTTTCCTTTTTTACCTGTTGGCAAATCGTAGCCCATAAATTGACCCAGTCCAAAACTTTTGACATGTTCACTCCAAACATCTACTGAATACGGCGCACTTGCATATTTTCCAATAATTCGTAAGTAAACATTAGCAAAATAAGTATTACAAGAATTATATATTCCGGTATGTAATTGCCGAGGGCCAGAATCATGGCATTTCATAAATCGTCCAGGAGCATAACTAAATCCATGATTACATACATAAGTGGTTTGTTCATTAATTACGCCTTCTTGGAGACCAATTAAACCAGTTAGAATTTTAAAGGGAGAACCCGGAGGATATTCGGCCAATAATCCTCGGTCATACAGCGGTTTTGCAATGGAATCGCGGTATAATATTGTATAGTTTTTGGAACGTTGACGGCCTACTAAAATTCCCGGATCGTAAGAAGGAGCCGTTACAAGAGCCAAAATTTCACCTGTTTTAGGTTCTATAGCAACAATTCCTCCTCGTTTGTTGATCATTAATTCTTCGCCATATTTTTGAAGTTCCATATCAATAGTCAAATTGATGTCCTCTCCTTGCACGGCAATAGTATCGTATTTTCCTTCTTTAAATGAACCTATTTCCCGATTGTATTTGTCTTTTTGAATGTATTTCACCCCTTTAATTCCCCGTAAAATTTCCTCATAGCTTTCTTCGACACCTTGTTTTCCAATTAAATCACCGCTGTTATAATAGGGATTTTTGGCAATCAATTTCTCATTAGCTTGCGTGATAAAACCAAAAACATTGGCTCCAAAATTGACTTGATAATCCCGAAGGGAACGTTTCTGAAAATAGAATCCTTCAAATTTTCGGATTTTTTCCTGAAAGGCGGCAAATTCACTTTTGTTTAATTGAGCTAGGAAAACAGAAGGCAATCGCGGACTATATATTTTGGCTTTGGCTATTTTTTGAATAAAATCCTCTTTTGTAATATCCAATAATTGGCAAAATTCTAGAGTGTCTAGCTTTTTAATATCTCTTGGAATGACCATTATGTCATACGAAGGTTGATTTGCAACCAATAATTTTCCGTTTCTGTCATAAATATAACCTCTTTCGGGATAGTCATATTTTATTTTTATCGCATTATTATCTGATTTTAATTTGAAAGAATCATCAACAATTTGCAAATAGAAAAGGCGTAATACCAGTAAAGACGCGCCAATAATAATTAAAGTAGGAAGCAACACTTTTCTCATCTTCTATTGGGCTTAATAAGATATATTATTATGATGCAAATGATAATTGTAAATAGTGTACTTAAAATGGTTCGAATTAAAACGTCCAAGAAAAAGCTTATGGTAAAAGCTTCCAGCACAAATAATGTAAAATGATGAATTAAAACAGCTAATACAATAAACGAAAATCTTTCTGGAGTAAGTACATCATTCAATTTAATAGTTTGATATTCATAGCTAAGTCCGAAAGAAAACCTAAATAAATAAGGTCTATAATAGGCCAAGATGATGCAAGCCGCTGTGTGAATTCCTCCTGAATTGCTGAACATATCCATAATAAGCCCAAGGATAAAGCTCGCTACTAATAATCCAGATTTATTCCCGTTTACAGGATAAAGTATGAGAAAAAGGATATAAGGATATGGACTTATATAGCCCAAAAAGTTCATATTATTAAAAATAATAATTTGAAGGGCCAATAGCATTATAAAACGAAAAATATTTGTGAATAAAGCACTATTCATCTTTTTCTTCCTTTTTTTCTAAATTGATAATTTCTTCGCGATTTTTACTTTTGAGGATGTATACATGGCCTAAATTGGTCATGTCATTAAATAATTTTACCTCTATTTTATAATAATGGGTTTCATTCTCGAAATAAATTCTGTTAATAGTGCCAATGTTGATGTTTTCAGGAAATATAACAGATTGTCCACCAGTAACAATGGTATCGCCTTTTCTAATGCTTGCTAATCTAGGAACATCCGTCAATTGTACAAATCCTGTGCTCTTACCATCCCAGCCTAAAGAACCAAAATGATTTGATTTTTTTAGTTTAGCGTTGATATGGGATTTTATATTTAAAATACTTACTACAGTAGAATAGTTCTCCGAGACGTTGTCAATTATCCCCACAATTCCCAAACTATTAATGACGCCCATATCTTGCTTCACGCCTTGACGACTACCAGAATTCAACGTCAAATAGTTTTCGAGAGTGTTGAACGTATTGTGAATTACTTTTGAAACGACAATATCAGTAGGTTTTATCCCTTTTAGACTATCTAGTTTTGGAATAGCCGTAGTGTCTTTTGCATTAAAGAGAAGGCTTCTCAACTTTGCATTTTCTTGAGCTAGAGCATCGTTTTGAGTCCTTAAATTCAAATATTCGCTGACATTATTGATTCTTTCATAGACTCCACCACTCAAAAAATTAGCGGAACTTATGATTTTACTGCGATGATACGAATGGGATTGAATTGAAAGAAATAGCGAAATGCCCAAAAGCAGCAAAAACAGCAATCTATTACTGTTTTTATAAATAAAATTAAATATTTGCTGCATTTCTTAGCTGTATAATGTATGTTGAAAATTTAAACCCGTCACCCTAAACTGAACATTTTTTATTTTATTAACACGCTTTTAAATCTTGCAAGATTTTTAAGCGCCATTCCTGTTCCTCGAACCACGGCTCTTAATGGGTCTTCGGCGATATAAACAGGTAAATCTGTTTTTTGTGATATTCTTTTGTCTAGACCTCTCAACATTGATCCACCGCCGGCAAGATAAATTCCAGTGTTATAAATATCCGCAGCCAACTCGGGTGGGGTTTGAGATAAAGTTTCCATAACAGCATCTTCAACTCGTTGAATCGATTTGTCTAATGCTTTGGCAATTTCGCGGTAAGAAACCGATACTTGTTTCGGTTTTCCAGTAAGTAAATCTCTACCTTGAACTGACATGTCTTCTGGAGGAGTTTCTAAATCTTCGATAGCGGCTCCAACTTGAATTTTTATTTTTTCAGCAGTACTTTCTCCCACAAAAAGATTGTGTTGAGTCCGCATATAATATACGATGTCATTGGTGAAAACGTCACCCGCAATTTTAACCGATTTGTCGCAAACAATTCCGCCCAAAGCGATCACTGCAATTTCTGTTGTTCCACCACCGATATCTACAATCATGTTTCCTTTTGGTTGCATAATGTCAATCCCAATACCAATCGCCGCAGCCATTGGCTCGTGAATCAAATATACTTCTTTACCATTTACACGTTCGCAGGATTCTTTTACCGCTCGCATTTCTACTTCGGTAATTCCAGAAGGAATACAAACTACCATTCGTAATGCCGGAGTAAACATTCTTTTTTTCAAAGCGGGAATGCTTTTTATAAGCAAGCTTATCATTTTTTCTGAAGCATCAAAATCAGCAATTACGCCATCTTTTAGTGGCCTTATCGTTTTAATGTTTTCATGGGTTTTCCCTTGCATCATACTGGCTTCTTTACCAACAGCAATGATTTTTCCTGAAACTCTATCACGAGCAACAATCGAAGGGCTATCTATAACGACTTTATCATTGTGAATGATTAAAGTGTTTGCGGTACCAAGGTCTATCGCAATATCCTCGGTCATGAAATCAAAAAATCCCATAAGTTTTTAAGGGTATAAAATTTATAAAAAAATAATGTACAAAGCTAAACAAATTAATGTTTGAAATGACGTGTTCCTGTAAATACCATTGCAACTTTATTTTCATTGCAATAATCAATGCTTAATTGGTCTTTTATCGATCCTCCAGGTTGAATTACCGCCGTTATTCCAGCGTTTTTTGCAATTTCTACACAGTCTGGAAAAGGGAAAAAAGCATCACTCGCCATTGACGCACCTTCTAGGCTAAATCCAAATGTACGGGCTTTTTCAATAGCTTGCAACAAGGCATCTACTCTTGAGGTTTGTCCTGTACCCGATGAAATCAAGGTGCCGTTTTTTGCAAATACAATGGTGTTCGATTTCGTGTTTTTACATACTTTAGATGCAAAAATTAAATCTTCTACTTCTTGTGCCGTTGGTGCTGTTACTGTAACGACTTTTAAGTCTGCTTTAGTATCTGTGATGTTGTTTCTTTCTTGAACTAAAATTCCGTTTAGGCAAGTTCGCACTTGTTTTTGAGGCAATTCCACTTCGTTTTGAATCAAAATTATTCTGTTTTTTTTCTCTTGTAAAATGGCTAGCGCGGCTTCGTCATAATTTGGAGCGATTACAACTTCACAAAATAATTTGTTGATTTCGGTTGCTGTGGCTACATCAATTTTGGTATTCGCAATCAAAACGCCACCAAAAGCTGAGGTTGGATCGCAAGCCAATGCTACATTATAAGCTTCGCTAATAGTTGGTCTTGTTGCCAATCCGCAAGCGTTATTGTGTTTCAAAATGGCAAATGTTGGTCCGTCATTTTTGAATTCATTAATCAAATTTACGGCGGCATCAACATCTAATAAATTGTTATATGACAATTCTTTTCCGTGAACTTTTTGGAACATTGCATCGAAATCACCAAAGAAAAATCCTTTTTGATGCGGATTTTCGCCATATCTCAAAATTTGTCCGTTGGCAATACTATTTTTGTAAATAGTTTCGTCAGTGTTGAAATAATTGAAAATCGCGGTGTCATAATGAGAAGAGACGTGAAATGCTTTTGTAGCAAACATTTTTCTATTCTCTAATGTTGTAGCTCCATTTTGAGTACTAATCAAATCCAAAAGCAAAGGATATTCAGCAACCGATGGAACGATTACGGTGTCTTTAAAGTTTTTGGCGGCAGCACGAATTAACGAAATTCCGCCAATGTCAATTTTTTCGATGATATCTTCTTCACTGGCTCCAGAAGCAACCGTTTTTTCGAAAGGATACAAGTCAACTATGACCAAATCGATTTGTGGAATATCGTATTCCTTCATTTGTTGCACATCACTTTCATTGTCTTGACGATTTAAGATTCCACCAAAAACTTTGGGATGCAACGTCTTTACTCTTCCTCCAAGAATAGAGGGATATGACGTAACATCTTCTACGGGAACCACTGGAATACCTAGGTTTTTAATAAATTCTTCAGTTCCACCTGTGGAATAAAAAATGACGTTTTGCTCGTGTAATTTCTTTATTATTGACTCCAAACCGTCTTTTGAAAAGACAGAAATTAACGCCGATTGAATTTTTTTTGTTGTGTTCATTGTGTAGTTAGAATTTTGTGGTGCAAAAGTAGTTTTTTTGATTTTAAAATTCAAATGTATTTCTGTAACAATATTTTAAAAATAACTACCAATGGAGTAGTGAATTTTCGTTAGGTTTATGAATAAAATTTTTGGAAATTTACACTAACACAAATCCCGGTTTTACCTACCTCAATTGGGGTAGGACTACTGACGTTTTGCCCGCTAAAGTCGTAACGCATTGTGACAAAAAAAACGAGCTAGAATTTTTAAGTTCTAACTCGTTTTTGGTTGATGTTCTCGTTGAATGCCTATTGGAGTGGGTACGAAGTCTAAGACATTCGCACAGCAGCCCCTTGATTTTTAAGAACTTTTGTTTTTAATAAAACTTCGCAGAACTGGCTGTAATAATTATTACCATCTTGGTCTAAAATCCAGCATTTTAAGCCCCAGCCCAAAACAACAAACTACAGCCCTTTTAGAATTGTAGTTTGTTTTATTTATAAACTAAAAATTACACAAGCTATGGGGTTGCATTTGTTTTTATGGATTTAACAATAAAATGAGTGTAAAAAGCTTTATAATTATTTGACCAATCTACAGAACTATTACCATTATTGATATATTCTTGTCTTGAGAGTGCATAATAATCTACGCTATTAATGGCTTGTACCGTTTCTATATAAAGTCCATAATTTTTCATTTCTTCATTAAGCCTGCGTCGTTTTTCAAGTGAATACGTTTGATTCAAAGCTACATTATAAAAATCCAATATTACTCCAGCAAAATATTTTTTATTACGTGGGCTTTGATTAAGCCGTAATTCACGTTTTATTTCCAATTCTATATCATTAAAAACCATACCTATTGGCTTGCCAATGTATTTGGCTTTTTGATTGTCAAAGTTACTAATAAGATATTGTAAGGTATCTTTATTAAACGTTGCTAAAGGGATATATCCTGGTGATTTTTGAGCTTGCATCAGTGCTGCTATAAGTAACGTGAAGACGAATGAAATTATATATTTTTTCATGATTAATTATTTTGTTGTTAACAGTCTATTTTTATAAATGTTATTTTTTCAGGTACTGCAGGTGTATTGCCCGATTGCTTAGACTTATCACATTAGTTAGCGCAGGTATTTACCTGTGCCCATCCCAAGTGGCTACTAAAGCAAATATAATACAATTAGTACAAACACTATCTTTTATCAAACAAAAAAGCTACATCTTTTTACAGAATGTAGCTTTTTAATTGCTTTGTTTGCTCAACTTATGGGCACAGAATGCAATTCATAAGTGTTCGAAACCTTGTTTTTGCTTTTGAATTAGTTTTAAAAAAAACAGTTTTTAAGCTTATTCTTTAATCAAAATTGGCTGCTCATTGTTCAAAACAGAACTTAAACATTAATAATTCTCGTGTTTCGAACACTTATGAATGCAATTCTGCGCTATCCATACAAAAATTATTACATATTCGAGCGATCGGGGGTAATAATCCCCATCTTTGTTATCCCATAGTTAGCATTTTTTTCTTCTTCAAAATCCAAATATTATTTTCTTTCTCAAAAAAGTATATATTCTCAATCATTCCAATTCCTCTGGTTTTTCGAACAATTATACTTGCTTTGTTTTCATTGATTTGAAAATCACAAAATTGTATAAATAAAATATTGGTATTTTTGTTGTTTAATGGAACTAATTTAAGTTCATATTTAGATTTAAAATATATAATATCATTTGGGTAAATTTTAAGGGTAACAAAATTTTTAGATTTATTTACTTTAAAATGCCTGTTTTCAACTACAATTGAATCAATTAAACCAATTGAAAAGACATCTTTTTTTGTCATATATTTACTCATGTCGAAAGATTCTACAGAGTCAATCAATGTTTTTATATTGTTTTTAATAAATTCTTTTTCATTTGAAATAATTGTCTCTTTGTTTTTACAACCGCAAAATAGTAATAACATAAGTAGTGTGATAATTTTATAAATTCCATCCATAATTATTAGCCATTTGGGTTGATCCTGATATTCCAAGGACTTGATTAAAAACAGAAACTTCAAAAACATGTCCAGCTTCATCACCATTATGTAAATTAGATAAACCATTATGGAATCTGCCATAATGAACTAATTCATGTAGTATTGTCATAGCTGCAAAAAATGAAGTGCCATTTAAATTTTCTGTATTCCCGAGAGGGTCTTTATATTCACCTAATTCCAATTGCATAATTAAATATTTATCTATGTAAAATACATTTGGAGTTGTCTGGTTAAATTCGCCCCAATGAGGAATTCCATTTGTAATTCTAATCATTTTTATTATGTTATTTGGTTCTAAAAGGGTTATTGTTTGTCCTGTTGTATAACCACTTAATTGATTAAAGATACTTAATAGTTTTGGATTATTCAACACGTATGTTTTGATTTTATCTATGGTTCTTATTAATGTTGGAAATGAATTAGTATTTGATTCTAATATTACTGTGACCACAGGTTCACACTTACAATTTTTCAAAACATAACCCGTACCACAAGCTGCTACTTTATTAGTACAAGGCGAAGTGCAAACACTATTATCAGCACTAAATACAGCATCATTACAATCCAGCCCTTTAGAGATTCCTATTTTCCATCCTATACCAGGATTATCAAATGTCTTTAGTATTGCTGAATGATAACCATCTCCGTCATTGTCTTGATACCAATCAGTGTAGCAATTGATGTTTATACTGTCGTTGGTATCATCACAATCATAACCAAGAGTTGTATGCGTGTATTCTCCTCCGTTGTCATCTATACGGTAAAATCTTTCTGAATAATAACCATCCTCATCATAATCTACATAATAGTATTTATAACATTCCGTTTTTATATTAGGATTACTATCGTCACAATCAAATGCAAAACCATACGCTTGTCTCCATCCATCTCCCGGGCTGCTTACTGACATTTCTATTGCAGAGTAATAATTATCGCCATCTAGGTCTAAAATCCAGCTATGAAGTGTATATGCAGACTGATCGGTGCAATTAATACAAGCATTATTAGCATAACCAGAATAATAATAATAATTATAACCATTCTGATTATAATTGTTGAATGATTCTGGACAGCCTACGTTATAAAGAGCACACCAATTATCATAATTATAACTACTGCTATATCCACTTCCTTTAAACATCGGTGCAGCATAAGAAAGAATGTTAACTGGAGCATAAATAGGATAAGAATAAGTAACAAAATCAACAACATAATAACCAATGCCCTGTATTTGTTGCGTTGGTGAATTTTGTGGATTATACTGGAAAATTGCTCCAATAAAAGTTCCAGAAGGACTATCAAGATAAGGTTCTGAAATTCCCACTCCCTGCCCATAACTCAACTCCCCGCACAATACCGTAAAGAACGTAAGTGCTAAAATATAAATTTTTTTCATATTCTTTCTTATTTTTTAATTAAAATAGTTCGTAGCACATAACTGCCATAATACAAGTTCAGTACATAGTTGCCAGTAGGTGCGCTAAAGCTTATGGCTTGTTCTTGTTGCCCTGTTCCAATGGAGTCTAAGACATTCGCACAGCAGTCCTTAGATTTTTAAGAATTTTTGTTTTTAATAACACTTCGCAGAGCTGGGAATTCCTGCCATACGAACTGCCCATCGGATTACATTGTTTTCGGCAATGCTTTTGAGTAAAACAATAGGTTTTAATTGACTACAAATCAGAGCAGTATAAATTTAAAATAACGTCATTACAGGAATGCACTGTATCGTAAAATGGAACAATGACATAGCAATAAAAGCGATAACTCCAGCATAGGCAAGATGGAAAATGTGGCGTTCATTTTTTAATTCTTGTAATAATTTTTTAAATTCATTCAGCGTTTGACTATCATTTTTAGACTGAGAACTGAGGGCAATGGATTTTTTGTTAAAGACTAAAGACTCATAATTTTTTACAGTAATCACTAACGAACTGATGAAGAATACCAAAAACAGAAGTTCAACCAATCCGCCTTCGACCGTATTTTGTATTATTTCGTTGTGGGCAACTAATACATATCCTGCATTTTGTAGTTCCGTTTCATTGGCTTTTCCTTCTTCAATATAATGTGCTTCGGGCCCCATCATAAGGGATAATTTCCAAATGAATTTTCGCCCATCTGTCAAAGAACTTAAATTAGTTAAAAACTAAATCAAGTTCATTTGAGGGTATAGGTTTTTTGTTTTTTATGATTTATTTAGGTAGTAAACCCAATAGAAAATCCTTAAATTTATTCCTCCACCGTGAAGAGTCTTAAAAACAAACTTTGTTTTGTCATAGAATATGCATTTGAAGTATTGTAGGTAAATACCAACTAAAATTCAAATGTATTTCTGTAACAATATTTTAAAAATTACTACTAATGGAGTAGTGAATTTTCGTTAGGTTTATGAAGAAAATTTTTGGAAATTTACAATAACACAAATCGCGGTTTTATGCTAGTTTATTTTCGACTATTATCAGAGAGTTTTGGTTTTGCAATGAATGCTTTGCGTAACAATAAATTACGAACACTTTTGTCGTTACTCGGCGTCACCATTGGAATTTTTTCGATTATAGCAGTGCTTGCCGCCGTTGATTCTTTGGATAGAAAAATCACTAAGGATTTGAGTTCTTTAGATAAAAACACCATTTATTTGATGAAAATGTCTTTTGGACCTTCAGAAATTCCACAATGGAAAAGGGAACAATTTCCGAATGTAAAATACGATGAATACCTCTATTTGAAAGGCACAATGACCAATACGGATCAATTGGGTTACCAAATATTTACCAATAGAGAATCCATCAAATACGAATCGAATACGGTTACCGATGTAAATATCGTTCCGGTTTCCTACGAATTTATAGAAATCCAAGGTTTAGAATTTGAAGAAGGAAGGTTTTACAACGAATCCGAAGCCAATTCTGCCGCTCCAGTTGTAGTTATTGGATACGAAATTGCCAAATCATTGTTTGAAGATGCAGAACCTATTGGCAAAAAGATTCGATTGTATGGACAAAAGTTTACCGTTATCGGCGTTTTGAAAAAGAAAGGTGGTGGCTTGTCTTTTGGAAATAACAATGATACTTCGGCTTTTATTCCTGTCAATTTTGCCAGACAACGATTTGGCGACAATAATACCTCAGTGATAAATGTCATCATTATAAAACCTAAATCTGGTGTCGATATGGAAGCTTACAAAGCGGAAATTTCTCAAAAATTAAGAAGTTTTCGTGGGTTGAAAGCTGGAGAAATAGATAATTTCTTTATAAATGTTTTTTCTGGATTTACAGATTTTATTGATTCAATCATTTCTCAAATGAATGTCGTAGGCTGGATAATCAGTGGATTTTCGTTGCTTGTAGGGGGTTTTGGTATTGCTAATATTATGTTTGTATCCGTAAAAGAAAGAACCAATTTAATAGGAATTCAAAAATCTCTTGGAGCCAAAAACAGATTTATATTATTCCAATTTTTGTTTGAAGCGATTATCCTTTCCGTAATTGGTGGGATTATTGGTTTATTGATGGTTTGGATTATTGCAATGATTTTGACCAAAACCTTGGAATTTGAATTTGTTTTAGGTTTGGGAAATATTCTTTTAGGAACTGGATTGGCCGCCATAATTGGCTTGATTTCAGGAATTCTTCCCGCAATTGCCGCTTCAAATTTGGATCCTGTGGAAGCAATTAGAACGGGGATGTAAGAAAGTTCATGGTTTTTAGTTTGTCGTTGTAGTTGCTTGTCATTGCGAGGTATGAAGCATTCTCATAAAGATTAATTGAGGTCTGCATCTAATTACATATCATTTTTTGATGTGTAATATTATCAGCTTTGACCATTCTTTTGATTAAATTATTAAAGATTGTG
>JAAFGY010000099.1 GCA_010365135.1 Flavobacterium sp. | reverse complement strand
AAATTCGATTTTAACACCGCTTGCAAAAAAATTCTAGAAGAAAAACTGATTGAAAGCCAAATAAAACATAAAATTTGGGGATTTGGAGAAGTGGAATTTTTAGAAATAGTATCTCCAGAGCAAATGAATTCATTTTCCAAATCATTGGATTCCTATGGCATTGAGATTGTTAAAAATCAAAAAACAATTTTAATTAAAAAAATTAAAGAAGCGATAGTTGATATGGTTTTAAATGAAGAACTAGAGATCAATGTAAAAAGCTCCGTGTACTTGTCTGAAAAATTGAAGTATTCCTATGGCTATTTATCCAGTCTTTTCGCCGAAGAAACGTATACCACTATTGAAAACTTTATAATTCTTCAAAAAATTGAATATGCAAAACAGCTTATTATAAATGATCAATTATCAGTAACCGAAATAGCTTTTAAGCTTAATTATTCCAGCATTGCCCATCTAAGTTCCCAATTTAAAAAAATTACAGGCATAACTCCTTCAGCCTTTCAAAGAATAATCAAAAGACGGAGAGAAATAGCTTCTAAAAATATAAATTAAACAATATGCAACAAGATTCCATACTGATCACATTGGCAGATGATGACGAAGACGACAGATTATTTTTTACCGACGCTTTTGATGAGTTAAAAATTAATACAATTGTAAAAACGGTGCACAACGGTAAAGAATTATTGAATTTCTTGAACCTTCCGGATACTGTTTTGCCTCATATTATTTTTTTAGATTTAAACATGCCCCTCTTAAACGGCACGGAATGCTTGAAAGCAATAAAGCAAAATCATAAATTTAAAGATATCGCCATTGCCATTTATTCTACCTCATCCTCAGATAAAGATGTAGAGAATACATTTGTTTTAGGCGCCAATATTTACATCCAAAAACCAAGCAATTTTGATGATTTGAAAAAAATATTATCTGATGTTGTGATCCTCAATTGGCAGTATCATACCAACAGTTTAAATAAAGATAATTTTTTACTTCGATTTTGATTTATGAAAAACATCAAATATAGACCTTCCATTTATCATAAAATTATATTAAGCATAAGTTTACTTATATTACTTTTAATTGGACTGCTGGCCGTAAATCACATCAATAATATTTCTAAATCGACCAAATCTCTTATACATTCATATGAAGTAAATTTAGAATTAGAGCGTTTATTTTCTAATATAAGAGCTTCAGAAAACAATATGAGAGGCTATCTCCTTTCCGGCAATTCTTTTTATCTCCGTCTTTATCGAGGTAATATAGAAAAAGTCAACACTTCCTATTTATTACTTAAAGATCTTACAAAGGATAATCCAATACAACAACAAAATTTAGACTCGCTCAATAAAATCATCGAGCTATGGCAGAGATACATAATTAGCTATTCCAACTTTAACAAAAATTTTGACATCAAAACGAATTCCACTTTCCAGAAAAATTTTCATGAAAGCACCTCACTATTAATTGACATTAGAAATAAGGTTAATGAAATGGCAATTCTTGAAAAATCTTATTTAAAACAACGAAATTTACTCTATAACAGTCAAATATACCGAACCCCAATTTTAACAGTAAGTGTTTTATTAGCTACACTCTTAGTCTTAATTTTTGCATATTATCAAAATACAAAAGATCTTGACACACTCCAAAATTCCAATACCAAATTAAATAAATATTATTTACTAAATTATCAAGCAGAAATACTGTCTGAATTTGGCACTTGGGAAGGGAATTTGAATGACGAAAATATAATTTTGTCCGACAACTTATATCGAATTTTAGGCGTTGAGCCACGGTCTTTTGAAGCCAACAAATCGAATTTTATGAAATTTGTCCATTTCGAAGATGTCGAAATTGTAAACAATTTTTTAAAAAAAATCTTGGCTGGACTAGAGCTACCTCCTACCTATCATAGAATTATTAGACCCGACGGAGATATCCGGATTTTTAGATCCGTGGGAAAATTATTTGTAGATAATTTAGGAAACAAATCCGTTTTGGGCGTAACTGGTGATGTGACGGTCGAGCAAAGTAATATTGAATTATTAAAAAGTAATTATCACGATTTAGTAAAGGTAAACAACCAACTAAAAATATTTGACGAATCAAGCAAACAGGCAGAAATTCTCGGAAAATATGGTAGCTGGATTTTAAACTTCGACACCTTAAAATTCATTTATTCTGATAACACGTATAGATTGCTGGGTTGCGAACCCCAATCATTTGAACCAAGCCTAAAAAATTTAATAGAATTTGTTCATCCCGACGATAAACTAATGGTAAATAAAGCGTTTAAAAAAGCATTATGCACCATGGAAATCCCTGCAATAAGTTATAGAATTATCAAGAAAAATGGAAAAATTAGAAAATTTAAAACCAATGCAAAATCTATTTTGGATATAAAAGGAATTCAAAATATGATTGGAACCACTCAAGATATTACCGAGGATTACAGCAAGAGTATGCAATTGAAACTGCGAAATAAAGAGTTGG
Organism: Flavobacterium sp.; assembly: GCA_010365135.1. Lineage (GTDB taxonomy): Bacteria > Bacteroidota > Bacteroidia > Flavobacteriales > Flavobacteriaceae > Flavobacterium. Next base: position 10,576 of record JAAFGY010000099.1, on the reverse strand, counting down.
AAAAACATATCAACGAATTAAATGAGTTTAACCAAGTAGCGAGCCACGATCTGCAAGAACCTTTACGAAAAATTCAGACTTTTATCTCTCGAATTAATAATAAAGACAAGGAAATGATGTCTGAAATGGGCAGAGAATATTTAACGAGAATGGAAAAAGCTTCCAACAGAATGCGGGTTTTAATTAACGATTTATTACAATATTCCCGAGCCAACAGAGCCGAAAAAAGTCTGGTCAAAATCGATTTAAATGAAGTTCTGAGCAATAGTTTAGTAGAGCTGTCTCAAAACATTGAAGATACAAAAGCCGTTATTACGTATTCGGACTTGCCGATAATCGATGGCATTGATTTTCAAATGCAACAACTTTTCACTAACCTGTTGAGCAATTCCTTGAAATATTCGAAAGCAAATAGTGCTCCAATAATTCACATTAGCTACAGGGAAATCTTCACTAGAACCGAAAGTATTCTAAAAGACAAAAGCACAAAAAAATATTATAAAATAAACTTTGTAGACAATGGTATAGGCTTTGAACAAGAAAACGCCGAAAAAATATTTTTACTATTCAATCGCCTGCGCGATAAAACCGAATTCCAGGGAACGGGCGTAGGACTCGCCATATGTAAAAAAATTGTAGAAAATCATAATGGGTGTATTTTTGCCAAAAGTGAACCTAACGAAGGGGCGACATTCACAATATTTATGCCGATGCCAATTTCCTAAACCAAGTAAAACATCACAAGAAACACTTATTTAAGAAAATTAAATTTTTCGCCTTAATGAACCTTAGTCTCTTACTGGTTCAAAAGAAAGAAAATTAAATTTTAAAACTAACAAAATTACCACTCGTTCCTCTCTATTCTTTATTCTTCGCGCTTAACACACCTAACACTTAAAAAACCTCACTCGCTTCCTTCAATTTCTCCATATTATTAACCAATTGCAGTTCGTCAACAATTTTCTGAATGTCGCCATTCATTATGTTTCCTAAATCGTATAAGGTCAATCCCACTCTATGGTCGGTTACACGACCTTGAGCATAATTATAGGTTCTAATTTTGGCAGAACGGTCGCCAGAACTTACTTGTGAAGTACGTTTTGTAGCGTCTTGTTCTTGTTTTTTGGCCAATTCTTGTTCGTACAAACGAGAACGCAAAACCGTCAACGCTTTATCTTTATTCTTGTGTTGTGATTTTTGATCTTGACATTGTGCCACTAATCCTGTTGGAATGTGCGTCAGACGAACCGCCGATTTTGTAGTATTTACCGATTGTCCACCAGGTCCTGACGAACAGAAGAAATCCACACGAACATCGTTCATATCAATTTGCACATCAAATTCCTCCGCTTCGGGAAGCACCATAACCGTTGCTGCCGAGGTGTGAACACGACCTTGAGTTTCGGTTTGAGGAACACGTTGTACCCGGTGAACGCCTGCTTCAAACTTCAACGTTCCATAAACATCTTCGCCTGTAACTTCAAAAATCACCTCTTTGAATCCACCCGAAGTTCCTTCGTTCATATCCACAACCGAAGTTCTCCAACCTCGATTTTCGCAATATTTGGTGTACATACGAAACAAATCTCCTGCAAAAATACTGGCTTCGTCTCCACCCGTTCCGGCACGAATTTCGACCATTACATTTTTAGCATCTTCCTCGTCCTTTGGAATCAACATAAACTTGATTTCATCCTCCAGTTCCGGCAATCTTTCTTTGGCTTCTTCGAGTTGCATTTTGGCCATTTCGGTCATATCCGCATCTGAATTATCAGCAATAATCTCGTTGGCTTCCTCAATATTTGCCATCAAAATGACATATTCGTCACGTTTTTCGGCCAAAGCTTTCAAACCTTTATATTCTTGATTCAATTGCACATAACGCTTCTGATCGCTGATCACATCGGGCTGAATAATCAAGTCCGAAATCTCGTCGAAACGTTGTTTTACTATTTGAAGTCTATCTAACATTTTCTTGTTCCTTTATTTCTTCTCGTTTTTAATTTTTGCCCCAGGGCAGAAGGAACCTCTTGCTACGTTTTGTTTGTTTTTACAAATCTTCTTTCGGTTCGGAGTGCAAATTTACAAAAAAGAATGCAGAATTTAGAACGCAGATTTTAGAATTTAGAATTTTGATTTTTTGAAGGGGTTTTATTGTGGAATTTTTAAGGAATGTAGCACTTTTGGTTGACTGTTTTTAGGTGTAAATAGCAAATTAAATTGTCTTTTTGAAAAAAAAATTAAAAAAAAGTGGTCGGATTACGGTTTCCCGTAAAGTTCTTAAGTTTAAAGAATTTACTTTTGAAAATTAATTTATAAATCAGAATTTTCGGGGTAAATTTATTATATTTGAAAGATAATAAAGTCTGATGTTTGTCAAGTTTATACACTCAATTATGGGTAGAGAAGTCTGATTTTGTCAGATCTAGAAATAATTTTGCAAACATTTTCTGAAAACACAAAAAATAAGAAACAAATGATATTAAGCAAAAAACAAATAACTAAAGCTGGTAAAATTTTATTGACTTCTAAAAGTGAAATAGAAAGAAATAATGCCTTAGATATAATTAATGCTTGGAGAACAAATCATTTACATCCACTTAACGTAATGAAAAATTCATTATTACGCTTATTTAGCAAAAGTGGAATCGAACCAATTCTTGTATCACAAAGACTTAAGCGACTTGTATCAATAGAATATAAACTTGACCTTAATGAAAATATGGGTTTAGGTGGAATGCAAGATATTGGCGGATATCGTGCAGTACTAAAAGATACTAAAGATTTAATTCGTTTAAAAAAATCTCTCACAAATAATAACAATCACAAATTAGATAGAATAGTTGATTACGTTGAAAATCCGAAAAATTCTGGTTATAGAAGTATTCACTTTGTCTACACATATAATTCCAAAAATGTAAAATATGATGGGTTAAAACTAGAACTACAAATTAGGACAAAACTTCAACATAATTGGGCAACAGCAGTAGAAACAGCTGGTATAATTACAAAAACATCTTTAAAATCAAGTCAAGGCCCAGATGAATGGCTTGAATTTTTTAAAATTGTAAGTTCTTTATTTGCTATAAAAGAAAAACAACCAGTATTATCTGAACATTCTACTAAATCTATGAATGATTTAATGCTTGAATGCGAAAAATTAGCAGAAAAATTAAAAGTTACTGATATCCTAAAAGCTTTAAGAGTTTCTGCAAAACAAATTGAAACTGGTAAATTCACTGGTGATTATTACATATTAAACATTAATGCAAAGGAAAAAGTGGTAAATATTAGGAGTTATAAGAAAAAGCAATTTTCAGTAGCTTCACAAGATTATTTAGAAATAGAAAAGACAATTGACACTAGTAATAATGCTGTTGTCTTAGTTTCTTCGGGATCTATAAAATCATTAAAGAAAGCATACCCAAGTTACTTTCTTGACACTTCTGAATTCATCTCAGCTTTAGAGAAAATAATTGAGAATTGTAAAGAGTTAAAATAAAACCCGATAGCGCGGATTTGCAATCCGTGCCCACAACTATGAGCAATACTATAACACAAAAAACTACAAGAAAATAATTCTCGGATATTTTTTTGAATACCTTTCGATATAGATAAAATTGTTAATTACGAAAAACAATTTTAAATAATTTTTGTTGTGTCTATACAACGATTTTTGAATTAATAATTTTTTTGCTACGAATTATCACGAATTTTAATTGTTAAAATAAATTACACAGATTTTCAACCTGTCAAGAATTCGTGTAATTAACAAAATTATTATTTGCGATAATTCGTGAAATTCGTGTGCACCTTTTTTTAAATGCTTGGCAAAATTTTCTTTCCATACCAATTTCTAAATCCCTAATTTGCAGCTTCAAAATCAGCAAGAAAAAATGAAGGTCTGTATTGCCGAAAAACCAAGTGTAGCACGCGAAATCGCATCCGTTTTGGGAGCCAGCACCAAGCGCGATGGCTATTACGAAGGCAATGGTTATGTCGTGACCTACACTTTTGGACATTTATGCACTTTGAAAGAACCCAACGATTACAAACCGCATTGGAAAAGTTGGGATTTGAATAACCTGCCGATGCTTCCTGAAAAATTCGAAACCAAGGTGGTAGAAAATTCGGGTATTCAAAAGCAATTTAAAATCATAAAAAGCTTGTTCGATAAAGCCGATTTGGTCATTAACTGCGGCGATGCGGGACAAGAAGGAGAACTCATTCAGCGGTGGGTGATGAACGAAGCCAATTATAAAGGCGAGGTAAAACGCTTGTGGATTTCGTCCCTAACCACTGAAGCCATCAAGGAAGGATTCCAGAACTTGAAACCTTCTGCGAATTACGATAATTTATATTACGCTGGATTTTCAAGAGCCATTGGCGACTGGTTATTGGGTATGAATGCCACCCGTTTGTACACCGTAAAACACGGCGGCTACAAACAAGTTTTGTCCATCGGACGAGTGCAAACACCAACCTTGGCGATGGTTGTGGATCGGTTTTTAGCTATTGAAAATTTCAAACCTCAACCTTATTGGGAGTTGCAAACTTTATATCGAGACACGCTTTTCAGTTATGAAGAAGGACGGTTTTTGAAAAAGGAAGATGGTGAACTTTTGGCCAATAAAGTCAAAGAAAGTGAGTTCGAAATTGTGGATGTCGAAAAAAAGAATGGCAATGAATTTGCGCCTAAATTGTTTGATTTAACAGGCTTGCAGGTCTATTGCAATACTAAATTTGGTTTCACAGCTGATGAAACACTTAAAATTGTCCAAACTTTGTACGAACAAAAAGTAGTCACTTATCCTAGAGTGGATACCACTTTTCTCCCCAATGACATCTATCCAAAAGTGCCTGGAATTCTTCAAAATTTAACCAATTATGCTGCTTTGACGCAACCGCTTTTGGAAAAAAAGATTAAAAAATCGACCAAAGTTTTCAATGACAAAAAAGTAACCGATCACCACGCTATTATTCCAACGGGTGTGCAAAATAATTTGCAATACAATCAGCAACAGGTTTACGATATAATTACAAAACGTTTTATTGCAGTGTTTTATGACGATTGTTTGGTTGCTAATACCACAGTAATCGGAAAAGCAGCCGAAGTCATTTTTAAAGCTACAGGAAAAGAAATTTTGAAAAAAGGATTTCGTGTTGTCTTTGAAGACGCTAATACAAAAGAAAAAGAAGCCGATCTATTACCGAGTTTTGTTGTTGGCGAAAAAGGACCACACGAACCCTCATTTTTAGAAAAAGAAACCAAACCACCCAATCAGTTTACGGAAGCTACTTTATTGCGGGCTATGGAAACCGCAGGCAAACAAATTGACGATGAAGATTTGCGCGAATTGATGAAAGAAAATGGCATTGGTAGACCATCAACCCGAGCCAATATTATTGAAACGCTATTTAGACGACAATATATTGTTCGAAACAAAAAACAAGTATTGCCAACACCAACTGGAATTCAGTTGATAGACACCATCCAAAATGAGTTGGTCAAGTCGGCAGAACTCACCGGTTCTTGGGAAAAGCAGCTGAAAGATATTGAAAAAGGAACGTTTACCGCTGGTGCATTTATCAAGAATATGAAACAAATGGTCGAGACTTTGGTAGCCGAAGTACGATCTGAAACCAGACGTGCCAATATTTCGCACATTGGAAGTACTCAAAAACAAGAAGCTGTTGTCGAGAAAAAGAAAGCGGAAGGGATTTTGGCCGAAATTTGTCCGAAATGCAAAAAAGCCACGCTACTAAAAGGAAAATCTGCCTATGGCTGTGGCGATTACAAAGCAGGTTGTCGTTTTGTGTTGCCCTACACTTTTGCAGAGAAAAAAATATCCGAAAATCAATACTTGCGATTACTCCAAAAAGGATCTACCGTGAATTTAAAAGATTTCAAAACCGATTCAGGCTTGGTGGAAGGTTTGCTTCGCATTGATGAAAATTTTGAACTTAAATTGGAACCCAAGAAAATAGCTGTGAAACCAATATCGGATGCGTTGGCCTGTCCCAAATGCAAAAAAGGAACAGTTCTCAAAGGAAATACCGCTTATGGCTGCAGCAATTATAAATCGGGCTGCGATTTTAAAGTAACTTTTGATGTGGTTCGAGCCAAACTAAAAGATCAAAAACCCACCAAAGAATTGGTTTATGCTATTTTGGAAGAAAGTTTCATAAGATAGTCAACACGAATAAAGCTATTTCGCAAAGTGACACAAAGGCAAAATAAAGATTCGCAAAATTTCATAAATTATTTTTTGGAATCTCTTTATTTTTCCCTGCGAATGACTGTTAAATTAAAAAAGGCACATTCTTCCATTTTTTTATAAATTAGCATTTCAAAATAACACCAAATAGTTATACTTATGTTTCAAAAAACAATCCTTTCCCTTATTGTAATTATATCATTCGCATCTTGTCAAAAATCTAAGGAAGCCTCCAAAATAATGGATACGGATTGGTTATTGGGAAAATGGGAAAACAAATCGGCTGATGGAAATTTATTGGAAACTTGGAAAAAGGTAAACGATAGTCTCTTTGTTGGCGAAAGCTATTTCATTAAAGGAAGTGATACTTTACATTCTGAAAAAATTCAACTGAAACAAAAAGGTGAAGGACTTTTTTACGTTTCTACCATTCACGGTCAAAACAATGACAAACCAATAACGTTCAAACACAACATTGAAATCGAAAAGAAACTGTTTTTTGAAAACCCAAAAAATGATTATCCTAAAAAAATTATTTACCAGCGCTTATCTAAAGACCATCTTCTAATTGAAATCTCAGGAATTCAACAAGACCAGCCAAGTTCAGTTCGCTATTCAATGAAGAAAAGCGAAAAATAAGTATATTTTTTCAACCAAAATTTGAAATCCTGCTCTAAAAAAGCAGGATTTTTTTGTTTATAAAACACTGATAAAGAACTACTAATAAAATGTTAATAAATATTATTCATATTTAGTCTAAATAAACTTTGTGTATTCGAAAATGCTTTTTATATTTGCAAAATTATTTTTATTTAATCTAAATAACATTAACCAAATATTAAAAAAAATTTGTTCTAAAATGAAAAAGACAGTTACTCTCCTATGTATTACCATCTCATTCTTAGGTTTTTCTCAAGAAAAAGAGGTGAAAAAAGACTCCATTAATTCATTATCTGAAGTCATTATAAATTCCGACGCAATCGTTGGGAATAAGTTTAAGGCAAAGAACAAAGCCGGATCAACATATTATTTTTCGGAAGCCGATTTGAAAGTGTTCAAGCAAGATGACATTTCCAGAATTTTAATTAATGTTCCAGGAGTAACAGTCCAAGAAACAGATGGTTTTGGTTTACGGCCAAGCATAGGAATGAGAGGTACAAATCCCGACAGAAGTTCTAAAATAACACTTATGGAAGATGCAATCCTTATTGCTCCAGCTCCCTACTCTGCTCCAGCGGCTTACTATTTTCCAACAGCTGGACGTATGAAGGCTTTTGAAATCATCAAAGGAGGAAGTCAAATTCAATATGGTCCCTACACTACTGCTGGAGCTTTGAATATGGTTTCGACTCAAATACCAAATAACTTTTCGGGAAATGTAAGTGCTACTTATGGCAGTTTCAATACCAAACATTTCTACACAAGTATTGGAGATTCTTTCAAAAACTTTGGTTACTTGGTTGAGTACAACAATAGAAATTCCGACGGTTTTATGGATATTGATTATAGTTCCAAAAAAACAGGTTTTGACGCCAACGATTATGTAGCAAAATTTCGTTTAAACACTGATTTAGATGCAAAAATATATCAATCGCTGACAATGAAACTTCAATATTCCGAAGATACATCACATGAAACCTATTTAGGTCTGGCAGAAAGAGATTACAAAACAAATCCTTACAGAAGATATTTAGGTTCTAACGAAGATAATCTTATAACGGATCATTTTCAATTAATGGCAACCCATTACATAAGACCTACACAAAATTTAACTTTCACAACAAAAGCATATAGAAATACTTTTGGCAGAAATTGGTATAAACTCGATGCTGTAAATTTAGGGACAACATCAGTTTCAATCACAAATATATTAGCAGATCCTACTAAATATTCAGCTGAATATAATGCTATTGCAGGAAACAGCAACACTATTGCAAATGCTTTGCGTGTAAAAGCGAACAATCGTAAATATGAATCTCAAGGTGCTCAAACTGTGGGTAATTATAAATTTCAAACCGGAAAATCAAAACACGATATAGAATTTGGAATTCGGTATCACGAAGACTATGAAGACCGTTACCAATGGGTAGATGGTTATGCTATTAATAACAAATTTATGAATCAAACCAATAATGGTATTGGCGGAAGTGATGCCAATAGAATTCAAAGTGCCAAATCAATAGCATCTCATATTTTATATAATCTTACAGTCAATAAATTCATATTTACTCCAGGTTTAAGAAACGAGAATATAAGTTTAATAAACAAAGATTATGGCAAATTAGACCCAAACAGAACCGGTGTAAATTTAAAAACTGATGAGAACAACGTGAATGTATGGATTCCAGGAATAGGAATATTGTATAATATGAACGAGGACTACAAACTATTTGCAAGTATGCACAAAGGTTTTTCTCCTCCTGGTGCCAAAGCTGGAGAAGATGCCGAAAACAGCGTAAATACTGAATTTGGATTCCGTATGAATAAAAATGCCTTTTCATCTGAAATAGTCCTATTTAATAATGAATATTCAAATTTACAAGGAGCAGACACGATGTCTGGAGGGGGCAGCGGAACTGGTGATTTGTTCAATGCTGGCGAAGCAAGAGTAAGTGGTTTAGAACTTATTGCTTCTTACAATTTAATGCACAATTCGAATGAATTTAAATTCCCAATTTCCTTGAGCTATACGTATACAAAAACCAAACTAAAATCTGATTTTATAAGCCCTAGTTGGGGAACTGTTACTTATGGTGATGAAATTCCATTTATTGCAAAAAACCAACTAGCATTTACGGCCGATTTAGAACACAAAAAATTTAGTCTAGCTTTAAACGCTCGTTACATTGGCGAATTCAGAACCCAAGCTGGTCAAGGAGACATACCAGATAACTTTAAAATTGAAGACAATATTATAATTGATTTTGCGGCTAAATACCATCTCACAAAAAAAGTAAGTTTGACGTCAAATATTATCAATTTATTAGATTCAGATAACGCTGTTGCAAGGACTCCTGCTGGTCTTAGACCTAGCCATCCTTTTGGCATTAATGCTGGTATTTCGGCTAGTTTTTAATATAATTATTTCCTTAATCAAACAGGATTATTTATATTTTTTATCCTAAAAAATGCAATATATAATTCATTTTTGTAGTACTTTTTTTGACCGAATACAGTCAGGGATTTATCAATGCTGGAAAATAAAGGGTATTAAAAGCACGTCATAATGCAGAACTTTTTTAGGTCTCTTTTTTCTCAATTAAGCAATTGGATGAAACTATTCAACAAAACAATTACGGTTTATAAGGACAATGAAAAAAAACAGAAAATGAGAACAAAAATAAACTGGGAAAATTAAGAAAGAGACCCATAAGAGTTTCTCGAAAACACTAACTGATAATTATCATATTAAATAAAGAAAATTAATAACAAATTCGCAAAAAAATTAACAACAACAATTATGAAAAAAATTTTAACAGCAAGTATTTTACTTCTAAGTACAATGAGTACATTAGCTCAAGACAGACTTTTTAATTACACTTATCAAAGCATAGTTTTGAACAAAGGAGTAAAAGAACTAGAAGTATCGACAAACGTTTTGAGCGGAAAAACAAACTATTACAGAGAAATACAAAACAGAGTGGAATATGAAGTGGGTTTGGGTTCTAAACTGCAAACCGCATTTTATTTGAATTCCAAACAAAAAGCATACTTTGATGCTGTTACTGGAGAAATTGTTATGGATGCAACCGAAATTTCAGTCTCAAACGAATGGAAATACAAATTTTCTGATCCGCTTGCAAACCGAATAGGATTTGCCGGATATGCTGAATTCACAGTTGCTACAGACGAATTAGAAATTGAACTAAAGGCAATTTTTGATAAAATAATTGGCAAAACAACTCACGCTGTAAACCTTACTTTTGAGCCAGAATGGAAAACAACAACTCTAAATGGCAAAGTGGTTACTTCAACCGAATTAAAATATGATTTCAATTATGCTTTTTCATATGAATTGAACAAAAATTGGAGTTTTGGAGCTGAAATTATTGACAGAAATGTTTATATCAAGAACGATAAAATAACGCATTCTGCCCTGTTTGCTGGACCTACATTTGGCTTTCATATGAATAATTTTTGGGCAAATGTTTCTGTTTCACCGCAAGTTGTGGGCATAAACAATCCTAATAATTCTTCAGGATTAAATGTAGATGAATTTACAAAAATGGATTCACGACTTATCTTTTCCTATACTTTTTAATTCATTTAACCCGTTGGGTGCAATTATTTAAAGTAAAAAATATTGGGTAAATATTGGTCAAGATACTGAAATTCAGTATCTTGAAGTCGAAAAACAA
>JAAFGY010000098.1 GCA_010365135.1 Flavobacterium sp. | reverse complement strand
AAAATATTTTGGGGTCAATTATTTTAATCAATTAACATAAAATATTTTTTTATTTATAAATAAATTGTAAATTTGTACTTCCAACCAAATCTACTATTTCGATTTACTTTTTTTAATGGTATTTAAGTATTGTTTAACAATAAAAAAATAGCCAGATGAAAAATTTATTTGAAAGATTTTATGACTATGTTTCTACCATGCTTTTTGGTGGAAAAACTACCACTCATTATTAAATCATTTAATAAAATGAGGTTGGTATAAAAGTTCTAGTTTACAATAAATGGGTTAAACTTTGTTCAAATAAAGTTACGTCCATAGCGTTGTTAACATGATAATCACCTATTTTTGTTCTGCGTAACACCGTCAAATGCGAGCCGGAGTTCATTGCTTTGCCAAAATCGTAAGCTAAGGAGCGAATGTAAGTTCCTTTGCTGCAGATCACTCTAAAGTCAACTTCAGGAAGTGCAATTCGGGTAATTTCGAATTCGTGAATGGTCGTTTTTCGGGTTTCAATTTCTACAGATTCACCAGCTCGCGCGTGTTCATAAAGACGGATTCCGTCTTTTTTTATGGCCGAAAAAATGGGTGGTTTTTGGTCAATTTCTCCCAAAAATTGGTTTACAGTTTCTAAAACTAAAGCTTCGTCAATATGTGAAATGTCGAAAGTTTGGTCTATTTCAGTTTCTAAATCGTATGATGGCGTGGTGGCTCCAATGTAGAAAGTTCCCGCATATTCTTTGGCTTGACCTTGCAATTCGGTAATTCTTTTGGTAAATTTTCCGGTGCAAACTAGTAGTAAACCGCTTGCCAAAGGGTCTAAAGTTCCCGCGTGACCAATCTTAAATTTCTTAGGAAGTCCAGCTTTGTTGATCAAGGCATATTTCATCTTATTGACCGCCTGGAACGAAGTCCAATGCAAAGGTTTATCAATTAAGATGATTTGTCCGTTTAAATAATCTTCTGCAGACATTAAATTACCGTCAAAGGATGAATGAAAAAGTGAATTGCCAATAGCACAATTCCAGCAATAATTCTATAATAACCAAATACTTTGAACCCATGTTTGGTCAAAAATCCGATAAAAGATTTAATGGCAATAAGTGCGACAACAAACGCCACAACATTTCCAATTATTAAAAAATTAATTTGATCGTGTGACAAAACTAGGTCGGCTTTGTAATAATCATAACATTTTTTGGCTGTTGCACCAAGCATTGTTGGCACGGCTAGAAAAAAGGAAAATTCTGCAGCCGTGGTTCGAGATAATTTTTGCGACATACCTCCCACAATCGAAGCGCCACTTCTGGAAACTCCTGGAACCATTGCTAAACATTGAAACAACCCGATTTTAAACGCTTGCAAATAGCTAATTTCGTTCGACGTCTGTACTTCTTCTGAATCAGCAAACCAATCATCTACTTTCAATAAAATAATTCCACCAATCAAAAGTGAAACGGCAACAGTTAAAGGACTTTCGAGTAAAGCATCAATTTTTTTACTAAAAAGCAATCCAAAAACAACTGCAGGAATAAAGGCTACCAGCAATTTGAAATAAAAATCAAAAGATTGAAAAAAGCGTTTAAAATATAAAACTACTACCGATAGGATAGCTCCTAATTGGATAACAATCGTAAAAAGTTTGGTAAATTCATCGTGTTCAATGCCAAAATAAGAAGAGGCAAGAATCATATGTCCTGTTGAGGAAACGGGCAAAAACTCCGTAATTCCTTCAATTATGGCAATAATAATAGCTTGAAACGTATTCATTGTAATTTTAGATTTTAGATTTAGATTTCAGTTGTGCTAACTGAATACTGAATTCTGAACACAGCAAACTATTTTTTTGGGTTTTTAAGAATAGCATAAATAGTGATTCCAAAACCAATTAAAACGGTTGTTGGCGCCAAGCGAATTCTTCTAAAGTTGAAAACTTCTTCGTTAAAAACATTTGGATTATCACTTCCGCCGCCAGACATTAATAGGAATCCTAGCGAAATTATGGCAATACCAATGAGTAGAATTTTATAATTTATTTTTTCAAAAAGAAATTCGTGAATTTGTTCTCCTTTTGGTCCTAATTCTTGTTTTTGTTTTTTCATTTCAACTATTAATATAAATCATCGGTTCTTAAATTCAAAAAGCGTTGTGTTGCAAAATAAGTACTGATCCAAGTAATTAAAACGCCCATTCCAAAAACCAATAATAACACTATGGCAACGAGTAATTTGTCATCCAGAATTCCTAAATCCGGGAAATTAGTTTGAAGGTAAATTAAAACTCCAATCAGCGCAATAATCGCTAAACCAGCACCAAGCATTCCTAATTTTATACTTCGCATCACAAATGGTTTTCTGATAAATGCTTTTGTCGCACCAACCATCTGCATTGTTTTGATAATAAATCGATGGGAATAAATGGACAAACGCAAGGAACTATTAATCAATAGTACGGCTATAAAAGTCAAGAAACCGCTGATGATCAAGATCCACATACTTACTTTCTTAATATTATCGTTGACCAAATTTACCAACTGTTTGTCGTAAACAATATCCGAAACCATCGCATTTTTATGTAAAATACTTTCGATTTTTGCGATGCTATCTTTTTCTACATAATCCGCTTTTAGATTGATGTCATAAGAATTTTGCAAAGGATTTGTACCTAAAAATGTCATAAAATCTTCTCCAATAATATCGGTGTGTTGTTTTGCGGCTTCTTCTTTAGAAACATAAACAAAGGATTTGGTGAATTTTGCAGATTTCAAATCTTTTCCAAAAGCCTTTAAAATGCTATCATTAGCATCGTTCTTGAAAAAGACGGTCATAGCAATTTTTTCCCTGAAATTGTCCGCCAATTTATGAGAATTTATAATAAAAAAGCCCAGTATTCCTAGCAGGAACAATACCAAGAATACACTTAATACTACCGAGAAATAAGAGGAAAGTAACCTACGTTTTTGAAATTTATCAAATGAAGAAGCCATAGTTTATTAGAATTATGGGGTAAAAATAACAAAGAATTTCTTTATTTGAAGTTAATAACGCTCAAACTTTTAACTTTCGTACAATAAATGTAAATTTGGCGCTAAAATAATCATACCATAAAAGTCTTAGTGACTTGGAACTCTATCAATAATATGACTTGAGTGCGCGAAAGCATGACTCCATTAAAAAGCAATATAAAAAAGGAATGAAATACAATCCAAACGAAATCGAAGCCAAATGGCAAAAACATTGGGCAGAAAATAAAACTTTTGCATCCGAAAACAATTCTGAAAAACCAAAATATTATGTTTTGGATATGTTTCCTTATCCGTCGGGAGCAGGATTGCATGTGGGGCATCCGTTGGGTTACATCGCTTCGGACGTGTATGCGAGATACAAAAGACATCGCGGATTCAATGTTTTGCACCCAATGGGTTACGACAGTTTTGGATTGCCAGCCGAACAATATGCCATTCAAACTGGGCAACGTCCGGAAGACACGACCCGTGTGAATATTGACGGAGGCGTGGACAAAGAAGGAAACAAAATCGCGGGTTACCGAAAACAATTGGATAAAATTGGTTTTTCATTCGATTGGGGCAGAGAAGTGAGAACATCAAATCCTGATTATTACAAACATACGCAGTGGATTTTCATCCAATTATTCAATTCTTGGTACAATAAAACTTCAGACAAAGCCGAAGATATTTCGACTTTAACTGCTGTTTTTGCATTAGAAGGAAATGCAAATGTAAATGCAGTTTCAGACGATAATATCGAAGTTTTTTCAGCTAATGAATGGAACGCTTTCACAAAAGAACAACAAGAGAAAATCTTATTACAATATAGATTAACCTATTTAGCCGAAACCGAAGTAAACTGGTGTCCGGGATTGGGAACTGTTTTGGCCAATGACGAAATCGTTAACGGCGTTTCGGAACGTGGTGGCTTTCCGGTTATTCGCAAGAAAATGACACAATGGAGTATGCGAATTTCTGCTTATGCGGAACGTTTGCTTCAAGGTTTGAATGATATCGATTGGAGTGAAAGTATCAAAGAAAGTCAGAGAAACTGGATTGGTAAATCAGTTGGCGCGATGGTTAGCTTTTCTGTTTTACCAGCTACAAGTGCTAAACAAATGCGCCCTAATCCAACCGAAGCCGAAGAAATACTTTGGTTAAATTTAAAATCACAAGGTCTCGAATCTGAGTTTACGCCACAACATTTAATTGATGATTATATTGTAGATTTTGTTTCACTTTCTAAAAATCTAATTATTGAAGTCGATGGCGGAATTCTTTATACAACGCAACAAAAAGCGGATTTAGAAAACACAAAAGTTCTTGAAGCAAAAGGTTATAAAGTAATTCGTTTTAACTCCAATCAAATTTTAAATAATATTGATAGTGTTTTAAATATTATCAAACACGAATTGCACAATGCAGTTGAGGTTCCTTCTGAATCTAAAGAGATTGCCGTTTTCACGACGCGTCCCGATACGATTTTTGGAGTTACATTTATGACATTGGCACCAGAACACGAATTGGTCGCTCAAATCACACCTCCAGAACAAAAATCGGCTGTTGAAAGGTATATCGAAAAAACCGCAAAACGTTCGGAACGTGAGCGTATGGCGGATGTAAAAACAATTTCGGGAGTATTTACTGGAGCTTATGCAGAACATCCTTTTACCAAAGAAGCGATTCCGGTTTGGATTGGCGATTATGTTCTCGCAGGTTACGGAACAGGTGCTGTAATGGCGGTTCCTTGTGGCGATGAAAGAGATTATGCTTTCGCCAATTTCTTCAAAGGACAAAACGGAATGCCCGAAATCAAGAACATTTTTGATAAAGACATTTCAGAAGCTGCTTTTGGAGCGAAAGAAGGTTTCCAATTAGTCGATTCGGATTTCTTAAATGGATTGGGTTACAAAGAAGGAACCAAAAAAGTAATTGAAGAGTTAGAAAAAATAAATCAAGGAAAAGGGAAAATCAATTACCGTTTGCGTGATGCGGTTTTTTCCCGTCAAAGATATTGGGGAGAGCCATTTCCTGTGTATTATGTGAATGGTTTGCCACAAATGATCGATGCGCAGCATTTGCCAATCATTTTGCCAGAAGTAGAAAAATATTTACCAACCGAAGACGGTTTGCCTCCTTTAGGGAACGCAACAATTTGGGCTTGGGACAGTGTTCAATGTACAGTGGTCAGTGTTCAATTGATTGATAACGTGACAATATTTCCATTAGAACTAAACACGATGCCAGGTTGGGCGGGAAGTTCGTGGTATTGGATGCGTTATATGGATGCGCACAATGAAACCGAATTTGCGAGTAAACAGGCGCTGAAATATTGGGAAAGCGTAGATTTATACATTGGCGGAAGCGAACATGCAACGGGTCACTTATTGTATTCTCGTTTTTGGAATAAATTCCTAAAAGACAAAGGTTTTGCTCCAACCGAAGAACCATTCAAAAAACTGATTAATCAGGGAATGATTTTGGGGATGAGTGCGTTTGTTTATTTGATAACTTGTTATTATAAAATAGAAGATGAAGGCAATAAACGTGGGGGATTAGGATTAACTTTTGCTATTTCTAAAAAAGATTATGATACTATTTTTGAAAATAAAATTGAAAATATAAATCTTGAGATATTTGAAAATCATTTTTACCTTGAAGGATCTCTTAAAGAGATTTTAGATATTTCTTCAATTTCAAAAGAAAATTTAAGAATTTCTCCTGTTTTACTAGATTTTGTAGATAATTCAAACTGTTTAGATATTGAAAAGTTTAAAAATTGGCGACCTGAATTTGGAAACACAGAATTTATTAAAGAAGAAAACGGAAAATACATCGTTGGACGTGAAGTCGAAAAAATGTCGAAATCAAAATACAATGTAGTAACTCCAGATGATATTTGTAATGAATACGGCGCAGATACTTTGCGTTTGTACGAAATGTTTTTAGGACCATTAGAACAAGCAAAACCTTGGAATACAGCTGGTATTTCGGGAGTTTTTGGTTTCTTAAAAAAACTATGGCGTTTGTATTTTGATGATAATGGTTTGATTGTTACCAATGACGAACCAACCAAAGACAACTTAAAATCATTACACAAAACCATCAAAAAAGTAGCAGAAGATATTGAAGTATTTTCATTTAATACTTCGGTTTCACAATTTATGATTTGTGTAAATGAATTGTCAGCTCAAAATTGTCATTCGCGTGCTATTTTAGAGCCTTTGGCAATATTGATTTCGTCTTATGCGCCGCATATTGCTGAGGAATTATGGTTAAAATTGAAAGATTTAAAAATTGAAGAATTAAAAGATTACGAAGGAATTTCGAAAGTTCCTTTTCCCGTTTTTGAAGCAAAATATTTGGTAGAATCGGAGAAAGAATATCCGGTTTCTTTCAATGGAAAAATGCGTTTTACAATGACATTACCTTTAGATTTAACCAAAGAACAAATTGAAGAAATCGTAATGAAAGACGAAAGAACCATCAAACAATTGGACGGAAAAATACCAAACAAAGTGATTATTGTACCTGGTAAAATCATCAATTTGGTAGGATAAGGTAATTGATAATGGTTAATTGTAAATGCAACGATTTTTTTCAACCACAAATTACACCAATTTTCACAAATCGATTTTGCGAAAAGTTGTGTAATTTGTGGTTGTTTTTTTTAATCAAATTGCCATTGCACTTTTTTTAATGAATTTTTAACGGATGTCAAATTGGCATTTTCTAAATTTGGTTCACAATTTGATGCCGTAATCACACAAACATAAAAGATAAAAATTATGGGAATGAGTTATTTGGTTTTGGCTGGCGCCATTTTGCTGGCGAGCTGGCTGATCAGTAATACGTTAAAAAATAAATTTGAATTATACTCCAAATTGCATTTGCAAAACGGAATGTCAGGAAAAGAAATCGCCGAAAAAATGCTCGCCGATCACGGAATTCGTGATGTTAAAGTAATCTCGGTGGAAGGTCAACTGACCGACCATTACAATCCTGCGGATAAAACCGTTAATTTAAGTGAAGCAGTTTACAATCAAAGAAATGCTGCGGCAGCTGCAGTTGCGGCTCACGAATGTGGTCACGCGGTGCAACACGCCACGGCTTACAGTTGGCTGAAAATGCGTTCTCAACTCGTGCCAGTTGTTAGTGTCGCTTCGTCTTACATGCAATGGATTTTGATTGCAGGAATTTTGATGTTGCGCACTTTCCCCCAATTGTTGTTAGTGGGAATTGTGATTTTTGCGGCCACCACTTTGTTTTCAATTATTACTTTGCCGGTGGAATATGATGCCAGTAATCGAGCTTTAGCCTGGCTGGAAAACAAAAGAATGTTGACGCAACAAGAGCAAGCTGGCGCGAAAGACGCATTGAAATGGGCTGCTAGAACCTATGTCGTTGCCGCTTTAGGTTCGATTGCTACTTTGTTATATTACATTTCGATTTTTAATAATAGGAGGTGATTTCAGATAGTCAAAAAATACAATCCGTCTCGATTTTATGTTGAGGCGGATTTTTTTAATTTCTACAATTCCCAACAATAAATGCAGCTTTTCAGCTTTAAAAACAAAAAAAGCCACGAATGATCGCAGCTTTTTGATTTTTGATTTTAAAAGTAATTTTCTTCAAATATTATTTTCCTTTATTTACTTCAATTATATATTTTTCCAATGCCATGGTCATCGAAGGTGTTTCTGGAGTTGGAGCAAGAATGTCAATTCTTAATCCTTTGTCTAAAGCTTCTTTCTGGGTTGTACTTCCAAAAACTGCAATTCTGGTATTGTTTTGTTCGAATGCGGGAAAATTCATAAACAAAGATTTTATCCCAGAAGGACTAAAGAAAGCCAAAACGTCATAATACACATCCGCTAAATCAGATAAATCACTAATTACCGTTTTATAAAAAACAGCTGGAGTCCAATCTACTTTTAAAGCATTTAGCGTTATAGTCGCATCCGCATTGAGTTGGTCTGAAGCGGGCAATAAAAACTTTTCGTCTTTATATTTTTTTATCAATGGAGATAAATCAGCAAAATCTTTTGGTCCGACATAAATTTTGCGTTTTCGGTAAACGACGTATTTTTGTAAATAGAAGGCAATTGCTTCTGATTGACAAAAATATTTCAAACCTTCCGGAACTTTATAGCGCATTTCATCGGCAACTCTAAAGAAATGATCTACAGAATTTTTACTTGTTAAAATAATTGCAGTAAAATGATTGAGATCAATTTTTTGGAGTCTAATTTCTTTTGCATTAACTCCTTCGACGTGGATAAAAGGTCTGAAATCAACTTTTACTTTATGCTTATTTTGCAGCTCAAAGTATGGAGAATTTTCCACTTTAGGCTCCGGCTGTGACACCAAAATTGTTTTCACTTTCATATTTGACATTTTCTAAGCAATACCTTTTGTAAACCAATAATACATGAAATAATACGGTGCTATTTCGAGAGCGCAAAGATATAAAATAAAATAAAACAACTTACCAAATATTACATTTTGATAATTTTTTATTGAAACCAAATATGTTAATGCGTTTGTTATCAGTAAAATAGCGATAAGTAGAAGCAAAAAATTTCGTGAGATGTTGTCGTTATAGAACAGAAAAATATCGATTGGCAATATAAATAACCCAATATAGGTTCTGAAAGTCACTTTCTGAAGGTTAAATTGCTCTATAAAGTCCTCAATGTCGAACGCTGTAGCAATAATTTTTTCGATTAAAAATTTAGATAAAATAAAGAAAATTAGCAGCGTAATTATTTGAATGTACAAAATCCAATCTGTTTTTGAGGCATATCCAAAAAAGGAAAGGCAAAGTTGGATAAAGAAGGCCAAAGAGATTATTTGTACAAAAAATAATGCAATAGTGAAACTACTTTTTAGATGACTGCTGTCTCTATAAATATTGGTGTATTTATCAGAATAAATTAATTTAACAAAGTCAGCAAATCGATTTTCAAATACCGATTTTGTAAGTGCAATGGTGGCAAACGAAATCACAAACAAGATTGTTGCCCAATCTTTGTTCTCAATTACTCTTAAATGAAGTGCATTATCAATCATAGCGACGCAAAATTACTAATTTTTTACATCATTCTTTTTATTATAATTTTATTATGAAATCAAATCGTATAAAAAGTTTACTTTTGCGTTGAAATTACTCGAAATATGAACGATTGTATTGTTATAATTCCTACCTATAACGAAATTGAGAACATCGAAAGCATCATTAGGGCAGTGCTTTCACAGCATAAACCCTTTCACGTTCTTGTCATTGATGACAACTCGCCAGATCATACCGCAGAAAAAGTTACGATGCTTCAATCTGAATTTGGAGAAAGATTATTTTTAGAAAAAAGAACCGGCAAATTAGGCTTGGGAACGGCTTATGTACACGGTTTTAGATGGGCTTTGGATCATAAATACAAATATGTTTTCGAAATGGATGCCGATTTTTCTCATAATCCAAACGATTTAGAAAAATTGTATGATGCGTGTCATTTTGGAGGAGCAGATTTAGCCATTGGTTCCCGTTATGTAACCGGAGTAAATGTTGTGAACTGGCCATTGAATCGGGTTTTGATGTCTTATTTTGCATCGGTTTATGTTAGATTTGTTACTGGAATGAAAATTCATGATGCCACAGCAGGATTCATTTGTTATAAAAGTGAAGTTTTGGTTGGAATCAATTTAGATAAAATAAAATTTGTTGGCTATGCCTTTCAAATCGAAATGAAATACAGAACTTTTTGCAGAAAATTTGATATTGTAGAAGTTCCAATAATTTTTACTGACCGAACCAGAGGACAGTCAAAAATGAGCAGCGCCATATTTAAAGAAGCTGTTTTAGGAGTTATCGCACTCCGTTTAAAAAAATTAGTTAACACCTTATAAAGGACTCACAATGAATAGGGTTTTAATCAAAAATGCCAAAATAGTAAACGAAGGAACTATTTTTGAAGGAGATGTTTTAATCGAAAACGACCTAATTGTCGAAATTTCGGAAAGCATTAGCGCAAAATCATCCGAATGTAAGATTATTGATGCCGAAGGAAATTATTTAATTCCGGGTGCCATTGACGATCAAGTGCATTTTAGAGAACCAGGATTGACGCACAAAGGCGACATTGAATCGGAGTCGAAAGCTGCTGTAGCTGGCGGAATTACATCGTTTATTGAGCAACCCAACACAATTCCCAATGCTGTAACTCAAGAAATTTTAGAAGAGAAATATCAAATTGCTGCCCAGAAATCCTATGCGAATTATTCGTTTATGATGGGTGCAACCAATGATAATTTGGACGAAGTTTTAAAGACTAATCCAAAAAATGTTGCTGGAATAAAAATATTTTTAGGTTCTTCTACTGGAAATATGCTGGTCGATAATGAAGCTGTTTTGGAAAGAATATTTTCAAGCACGCCAATGCTGATTGCGGTTCATTGTGAAGACGAAACCACCATCAAAAATAATTTAGAAAAATACAAAGCTGAGTTTGGCGAAGATATTCCGGTAACGGCGCATCATCTTATTCGCAGCGAAGAAGCTTGTTATATTTCGTCTTCCAAAGCGATTGCTTTGGCTAAAAAAACGGGTGCGAGATTGCACGTTTTCCATCTTTCCACAGCGAAAGAAATGGATTTGTTTACCAATAAAATTCCATTGGAAGACAAAAAAATAACTGCCGAAGTTTGCGTTCATCATCTTTGGTTTACCAATGAGGATTATGCTACCAAAGGCAATTTGATTAAGTGGAATCCTGCTGTAAAAACAGAAAATGACCGTAAAGTTTTGTGGGAAGCCTTGATTGACGGCAGAATTGATGTCATTGCCACAGATCATGCACCACATACTTTGGAAGAAAAAAAGCAATCCTATTTGAAAGCTCCTTCTGGCGGACCACTCGTGCAACACGCAGTTGTCGCGATGTTTGAATGCTATCATCAAGGGAAAATCAGCATTGAAAAAATTGTGGAAAAAATGTGTCATAATCCGGCAAAAATTTTCAAAATCGAAAAACGAGGGTTTATCAAAGAAGGCTATTTTGCCGATTTGGTTATTATAAATTCTGGTTTGCCTTGGAGTGTGAAAAAAGAAAATATTTTAGCAAAATGTGGATGGTCACCGTTTGAAGGTTTTACTTTTAAATCCCGAATTACCCATACATTTGTAAACGGACAACTGGTTTATTCGGCTTTTAAAGTAAAGGATATTCGTGCTGGAAAACGTTTGTTGTTCGATAGATAATATTTTTAATAGATGAAAAAAATAGTCGCATTTCTGGTTGTTTTGGGTATTCTTGTTGGCTGTAAAAAAGAGCTAGTGAAGACGCCAAATCATCTTATAGAAAAAGATAAAATGATAAATATTATGTATGAT
Source organism: Flavobacterium sp. (assembly GCA_010365135.1). GTDB lineage: Bacteria > Bacteroidota > Bacteroidia > Flavobacteriales > Flavobacteriaceae > Flavobacterium. The sequence goes on along the minus strand of JAAFGY010000098.1, from coordinate 1,810 downwards.
TTATCACTTTTGGAAGCTATGAAAGTTCAATCACCCACTTTATTGGACTCTTTTAAATTAAATTCGAATCAATATATTTTTAAAAAATATAAAATTGATAGCCTTCAATTTGCCCAAAATAACCTCTATTATGCGGCGGATTATAAAGAATACCAAAAGATGTTTGAACAAATTAAAGCGCGATTAGACAAAAACAAATCTCAAATTGATTCCCTGATTAAAGTCCAAAAAAAGAAAGAAGCTTTGCAGGCAAAAGCCAAAAAGAAGCTAAAATTAAAAAGAGAAGCAGATTCAATACGGAAAGTTAAATTGAATTTAAAATTTAAAAAAGAGACGGATTCTATAAAGAAGACTAGAGTACTTAAATCCAAAATATCGGCCGATTCTTTGAAGAAAATAAAGAAAAAAACTAAGGTTTTATAAACTTGAAACCTCTTTTATATATTGATTAATATCTAAAAATTCAGTTTTTAATGTGCTTGTAATTTTTTCGTTAGAATACCTGTTTTTAGAATATAAAGCCGTTGCGGTTGCCCTATCTAACTTTCTTTTTGTTGCAAAAACTGCGGATGTAAACCAATCAATTCTCCATAAAAAGCTTGTTAATAAACGGCTTACGTAAAAGGTAGGCCTTTTTGCTTTCAAGGCATCAGCAATAGAGTTGAGCAAATCTCGAAAGACAATATTTTGAGTAATGAGCGTAAAACGTTCGCTCGTGACATCGCTTTTCATCAATTGAAACATAATTTTCGCCACATCAGTCACGGCAACAAATCCGGTCATTCCGTTGGTGTAAAAAGGAAATCCCTTTTCTATTTTCTTAAAAAGCATTCCACTTCCTTGTTCCCAAATGCGAGGTCCCAAAATAACGCCTGGATTTACAATTACGGAATTTAAGCCTTCTTGTTGACCACGCCAAATCTCCATCTCGGCGCCATATTTAGAAATGGCATAATCACTATGTGGTTTTTCGGGATTCCATTCCGTTTCTTCGGTAATAGTACTTTCGTTTTCTTTCAAGTCGCCAAGCGCAGCAATAGAACTCACGAAACAGATTTTTTTTACATTTTTGACAATACAGAAATTGACAATATTTGCCGTTCCTTCAATATTGGTTTTTCGTATTTCATCTTCGTCTTTTGGGTCAAATGAAATTAAAGCCGCGCAATGATAAACGTAATCTACGTTTTCGAAAGCCATTTCCAATGATGGAATGTCAATAATGTTGGCTTGAATCCAATCTATTTTTTCGAATAAAGCTTCTTTTTGGTAAAGCGAAAAGAGGTTTTTCGTTTTTTGAATGGATTCCAAATTTCGATAAATGGCACGAACATTTTCTCCATTTTCAATTAAATGAAGCAGTAATTGAGCGCCGACTAAACCTGTTCCTCCCGTGACTAAAATCATAGATGGTAAAATTACGAATTACGAATTACGAATTACGTATTATTTTTTCAATTAACCGAATAAACAAATAACCGAATCAACATTAAATTTTATCTTTGCGCAAATTGATTAAAAAAGATGAAGAATTTTATTAAAGAAGTAACTTGGAGAGGAATGCTCCACGATGTTATGCCCGGCACAGAAGAACATTTGGTGGAGCAAATGCGTGTGGCGTATGTGGGAATTGACCCAACTGCCGATTCATTGCATATTGGACATTTAGTGGGAGTGATGTTGTTGAAACATTTTCAGATTTCTGGACATAAACCATTAGCGTTAGTGGGTGGTGCCACAGGAATGATTGGCGATCCATCAGGAAAATCGAATGAAAGAAATTTATTAGACGAAGCCACTTTGCGTCACA
>JAAFGY010000097.1 GCA_010365135.1 Flavobacterium sp. | reverse complement strand
TTGGAAAATTCTATAGATTCGATTCTACTTTGAACAAATTTCAGAAGCATAAAAATTCCTGCCAACAACAAAGCACTTCCTAACATCAAAAAAAAGGCATTTTGCGAAAGCTTTACCTGAGCTCCTAAATATGCCATTGGTATACTTAGCACAAAAAATGGCCAAAGCAACTTCGGCTTTAGAACACCATTTTTAATATAAACGCTTGTTCCTATTGTAACTACACAGATATTTAAGATCAAAGCTGTAGAACGTATCTCATAAAAGTCGGTAATAACCAGACTCATGATTGCCAGGTAACTGGAGCCTCCTCCGAAACCCACCGAACTGTATAATAAAGCGATAAAGAAAAAGATAAATGGCAGGTATTCTATAGGCATACTATGAGATTAGAATACATTCTACCTTTTCCCCTTTTTTAACCGAAGTCTCAGCATCAATAAATGCTAGTGCATTACCTTGTGCCATAGATATTATCATGGATGAACCTTGACCGTCTAGGATCTCAACTTCACCATTAGCTAACTTTGCTTTCAAAAATGAAGGTCGATCGCCTCTGTTCTCAAAATCATGGGAAATGGGAAAAGAGTATCGCTCCAATCCGTTTTTAGCTTTTCCGCTTAACTTGTAAAGAAAAGGCAAAACATACACATAAAAACAACTTAATGACGATGCCGGATTTCCGGGTAAAGCAAATACAAATTTTTCTCCTTTTCTTCCGAAGTAAAGCGGTTTTCCTGGTTTCTGAAAAACTTTATAAAACATTTCCTCCACTCCATTTTCTTCCAGTGCCTGCTTTACAAAATCATAATCTCCAACTGAAATTCCTCCGGAAAGAATCAAAACATCTGCAGTTTCCAGAAAATCTTTTATTCCCGATTTTATCGCTACAAGATTATCTGGAATTTGATTTTTCTTTTTACAGTGAAATCCAAAATTCTCACAGGCAGCTGCCAGTGCATAACTATTAGATTCGTAGATCTGTCCTTCTGCCTTTTGATTTCCGGGCTCGATTAATTCGTTTCCGGTGGTAATCAAATTAATAATTGGCTTTCTAAAAACCTCAACTTTCTGTATTCCCAGACTTCCTATCAATCCAATTCCTGGAGGAGTGATAGTGTATCCTTTTTTGAAAACTAGTTGTCCTTTAGTTAACTCAGCTCCTTTCTTTCTAATACTCTGTCCTTCTTTCGGTGTTTGTTCCAAAGTGAGCTTATTTCCTTCTACACTGGTTTTTTCTTGCATCATCACCGCCGAAGTTTTTTCAGGAACTTTTGCACCGGTAAAGATTCGTACTGCATCACCTTCTTTTAAGTCAAATTCATTTTTATCACCGGCCGCCACTTCTCCAACGATTTTGTATTCCTGAGAAATTCCGCATAAGGCGTATCCATCCATCGCCGAATTATCAAAGGAGGGCATATCGAACGGAGCGGTAATATCTTCTGAAATTGAAAAACTTAAACAGTCGCTAAGTTTCCTTGTTTCAGTTTTTAGCTTAAACTTTTGATCTTTGATAATCTTATGTGCTTCTTCAATTGTTACCATTATCCTCCAATTGAGATCATAGATCTGTTCTGCTCATAATGCTCGGCATCCATTTTCACGTCCATTCCGTCACGTGAAAACTTCTTGGTCTTGATCGCGTTTATGATTATATCATTCATTTGTTCTCCATTACGCATGGGCGTAAGCAGATCTGTTTCCGAATTTGCAAAAAGACAATTTTTCATTTTACCATCGGCAGTTACGCGAATACGATTACAATCTTCGCAAAAAGGATTTGTAATAGTGCTCACAATAGCAAAACTTCCCACATGTCCATTCACCTTAAAATTCGACGAAGTGCTGTGCTTTGGGTTCTTTAGCTCTTCTATATTCCCGAAGCGTTTAGAAACGATATCTAGAATTTCCTGTTTCCCAACACCCTTGCTCCAGTCCCATTTATTGCCTTTAAATGGCATGAACTCTATAAATTTTACCGTAAGATTCTTATACTTTGTAAGTTCAATAAAATCATTGATCTCATTGTCATTCACGCCTCTGATCAATACAATGTTCAACTTCACTTCCATGTCCATTTGAAGAGCCATTTCAATATTCTTCAAGATACGCTCAAAATAATCCCGCTTTGTAATAAATACGGACTTTGCCTTATCTAAAGTATCCAGGCTCACATTGATTTTTTTCAAACCTATCTTCTGAAAAAGTTCCAGATATTTATCTAGCATAATTCCGTTGGTAGTAATCTTTAACGTCACTCCCAGTTTCGCCAGTTCTTCAACCAAAAACCCAAAATTCTTTCGCACCAAAGGTTCACCACCGGTAAGCCGAATAGTATCTACTCCCAGATCGCGAAAAGTGGTAGCGAGATCGATGATCTCTTCAATCGTCATTATACTCGACTTTTCCATAAGTTCAATACCATCTTCCGGCATGCAATAGAAACAACGCAGGTTACAACGATCTGTCAGGGAGATCCTGAGATAGGTGTGTGCTCTTCCGAAATTATCTACTATTTTGTTTTTCTTTTCAATCATGTCTTTTTCCTTCTATCACTTTAAAAACGTGCAATACATGCGGAAATATCGCATCCATACATTCTGCAGCTCCTTTTGTAGATCCTGGTAATGCCAAGATTACTTTTCCGCCTTTTATTCCTGCTACAGATCTTGAAAGCATCGCATAAGGCATGCGCTGCTGCCCATAATTTCTCATTTGTTCTTCAACACCTTTCAGTTTCAGATCCAGCATCGGTTCTAAAGTTTCTGGAGTTACATCTCGTGGCCCTACGCCAGTTCCTCCTGTAAAAATAACTATATCAGCATCTGCCGAATTTAAAGCCGATCTTATTTTTTCAGGCTCATCTGGAATAATAATTCTCTCAGCTTTAATTCCAAGTTCTTCCAATTTTGAAACAATGGCCCTTCCTGCTTTATCTTCTCCTTCTCCTTTTGAAATGGTATCTGAACAAACAATGACCTTTGCAGTTAACCCTTCAGCATCAATTTTATAAGAAGATTTCCCCCCTTTTTTATTCTGAAGTTTTATCGTCCCGATCTCTATATTCTTGTCTAGAGGTTTAAGCATGTCATAAATAGTTAACGCAACTATACTGGCTCCATGCATGGCTTCTACCTCAACACCAGTTTTATAAATGGTTTTTACTTTTACTGAAATCTGGATCTCAAGTCCGTTGATCTCATAATCAATCCCGGTGTATTCAATGGGTATTGGATGACAATCTGGTAACAAATCTGGAGTTTTCTTTACTCCAAGTAGTCCTGCTGCTTTGGCCATTTCAAAAACATTCCCTTTCGGAACTCTATTTTCCTGTAAAGCCTTTATTGTTTCTTCACTGGAAGTTCTTACTATCGCAATCGCAGTAGCTTCCCTCAACGTATTTATTTTCTGGGTTATATCAACCATTATTTATTCACTTTCCATTGGTGGGTTTCATCTTCAAAAATCTCTTTTCCAAAAATGGGCACATTGGCCTTTATCTCTTCAACAAAATAATTACAGGCTTCTATCGCAATTTTCCGGTGTGCAGAAGATGTAAATACAAAAAGGCATATTTCGCCGGTTTTTACAGGGCCCAGGCTATGATAAATATGAGCACAGGTAATATCGAATTTTGAAAAGGCGGTTTCTCTTATTTCATGAAAAACATTTTCAGCCATTTCTTCGTAAGCCGAATAATCAATAGCGCTTACCGTTTTCCCGTCAATTTCATCGGCACGAATCTGTCCCAGAAAGATGCTATGCGCACCAATATTCGTCTTGGACTGATGATTCGCTATAGAATTGGCGATCTTTTCCGGCGGAATGGCGCCCTGAATGAATACTTTCTTTGGTTTTTTCTTATCCATCAATTATAGTTTCTATTCCTCCTTCTACATTTTTTAAATTCTGAAATCCGTAATCTGTTTGGAGCATTTCAACTGCTTTCAGGCTTCGATTTCCAGACTGGCAAAACACCAGTACTTCTTCATGCTGCGGAATTTCATTCAAACGCTGTTGCAAATCTCGCAATGGAATATGGATCACATTGGCAGAATTCACTTTTGGCTGTTCAAATTCCTCCCGAACATCAAGATATTTTTTATCTGAATCTCTCACTTCGCAATTAATCCACACCGGAATGATTCCATTTTTTTTCACTCTTTCGATCTCTTCCGGTTTTTGCTGAATATTTAGAATTTGTTCTGAACCCAAAAGCAGATTCGAAAGTTTTAGTTTTCCTGAAAGCACCTTTCCAACTCCAAGAATTATCTTGAGAACTTCCGTTGCCTGAAGCATTCCAAAAATTCCCGGAACCACTCCTAAAACACCGGTTACTTCACAACTCACATTTTGTCTAGTTGTCTTCGGAAAAAGACATCTGTAACTAGGCCCGTTCTGATAATTAAACACAGAAAGCTGACCTTCATTTTTATAGATCGATGCGTAAACCCAAGGCTTACTAGATAGAATACAGGCATCATTAATCAGGTATTTCGTTTCAAAATTATCGGTTCCATCCAGAATGAGATCATACTGACTGAAAAGCTTTTCAGCATTATCAATAGTTAAAGCTTCTTCAATGGCAACGAATTCTATTTCGCTATTTAATTGCTGTAGCTTTCTCTTTGCTACTAAAGCCTTTGATTTCCCAATATCATTCTCATTATATAAAACCTGTCGATGCAAATTGGTAATGGAAACTTTATCATGATCCATCAATCCAATCTTCCCAACACCGGCACCCGCAAGATATTGGGCTGCAGGACATCCAAGTCCGCCAACGCCTATAATCAACACCCTGGCCTTGCGGAGTTTTTCCTGTCCGGAAACCCCAACTTCATCTAATGTTATTTGTCTGTCGTATCTCATTAACCTCCTGCAAATGGTGGTAAAAATGCCACCTCATCGCCATCTTTTAATTCTACTTCGTTATCTAAATTCTGATTCACGGCAATTTGTACCGATTCTGCATCCCGAATCTGATATTTTTTGAGCTGCTGATCTTTCAATTCTTTTATTGATAATCCCTGCTCCAGCTCTAAAACTTCTTCTATTTTGCCGGCTGACTCAGCGATCATTCCAAAATATTTTACGCACACTTTCATTCTTCTTCCAACTGTTTTAATAATTCTACATCTTCCGCAGTATCTAAATCAAAATTGCCCTTTTCAAATTTCACGGTCTCAAAGTCAAATTTCTGATTATGAATGAGCTTTTTCGCTCCCTGATCTCCTTTCAGTTCTTTCAAATAATGAAAAACTTCTGAGGAAAAAATTGCGGGAACCCCAACATTACCGGCATATTCTGAAAATGTCGCAGGACTTTTACTCTCGATCTGGACCTTTATCAATTCCTCAATTCTTTCTCTACTTACAAATGGTTGATCTGATAACAGAATAAGCAAATGGTTCAGATTATTTTCCAATTCCAGAGACTTCAACACGCCTTTCCTAATACTGGTGGACATTCCCTCTTCCCATTTTTCATTCATCACGATCTCAAATTCCTTTAGATCTATTTCACTTTCTATCTTCTCTTTCCTTGCACCCAACACTAAAACTTTGGTGTCAAAATTCAACATATCTGAAACATCTATCGCGTGCTGCAATAATGATTTGCCTCTGAATTCCACCAGTTGCTTGGCATAGCCAAGGCGGCTGGAAGAACCCGCTGCGAGAATCACGACTCCTAGTTTAACATTCTGTATCAAACCTTCACCTCATTAAATTGGTTATTCTTCTTCTCATGTATAGGTTCCGACTTCTCTCTTAATGGTCTTGCACTGGTTTGTGTTAAAACCGATTGAATTTCAGCTAAAATTGAAAGTCCGATTTCAGCAGGGGTTTCTGCACCAATTTCCAGACCTATCGGCGCATGAATTTTTCTTAAATTTTCTTCGGTAAGTTCAAATCCTTCAGTGTTAAGGTCGTTTTGCATCCGCTGATATTTCTTCATCGGACCGAGTATTCCGATATATGGAATTTGTTCTTCAGCAAGTAATAATTTCAACACCGCCAGATCATAATTATAATTATGACTCATCAGCACAAAACAACTTCGCTGGTCTATCTGTATATTTTCCAGCGTTTGTTCAGGTTTTGTTACGATTACCTGACAAGAACTAGTGAAGCGTTCCTTGTTCGCATGCGTCGGTCGACCATCGGTTACGATCACTTCCCAACCAAGCAGGTCTCCCTGTTGTGCCAAGATCTGAGCATCATTCCCGGCTCCAACAATGATCAGTTTTACCGGAGGTTGATAATTCTGAATAAATAAGTTTCGTGTTTCTCCTTCAATAGAAAATTCCGCAAAATGAGATCTCTTATTTGCAAGAGTAAGTTGAGCTTGTTCCAGAATAAGATCTAATAATTCTTTTTCCGGTTGCTTACCGTAATACTTTAAATTTTCATCTATCAGCAAAACTGTACCCGTTTGCTCTTTAGATCTATCTAAATTGAACTGCACTGCGATCGCCAAAGGATGCTTCTGTGCAATAACAGATTTCAGTAATTCGCATGGATTTAGGTTATCCTGATAATCTAGAGGCTCAAATATCACCTGAATGACTCCATTGCAGCCTAATTGAGCTCCAATTACCGCATCATCTTCATCACTGGTATCATAAGTGATAAGTTTATTTTTTTGCTGATGCAAAGCGTGTAAAGCTTTTCTTAGCGCATCGCCTTCCAAGCAACCTCCGCTGATGGCTCCCGTAATATTTCCGAATTCATCCACCAGCATTCTCGCTCCGGCACGTCTATAGGAAGAACCTTCCACGTGAACCACTGTGGCCAACACGCATCCGGTTCCCTGAGACCTCAAATTTTCGTATTGTGCACTGATGAATTCCAACTCTCTCATACCACAGCTTTTTTTAATTGATGTACCGTATTTTTTATTTCTTCAGCAGCAAATTCAATATCAGCAAGCGTAGTATTTCTTCCCAGGCTAATCCGAAGAGAAGACAATGCCACCTCATCGCTTAGTCCCATCGCTTTTAATACGTGTGATGGATTTATCAAATTCGAAGTACAAGCCGAACCACGGGAAATGGCAAGCCTGTTCAATTTTCTCATCAATTGATTTCCATCAATATTTTCGAAGGAGATATTCGTTGTATTTGGTAACCGATCAGCATTCTTTGAATTGATATGGACATCTTCAATTTCTTCTAGGAACCCTTCCAGCTTATTTCTCAATTTCGATATTCTGACAGATTCTTCATTCAGTTCCGAGGCAGCAATATCCGCAGCTTTTCCAAAACCAACAATTCCGGGCACGTTCAAAGTTCCCGGACGCATTCCCTTTTCCTGACCTCCTCCAAAAACTGTTTGACGTATCTCTACTTTATTTTTTTTATTGACATATAGAGCGCCAATGCCTTTAGGACCGTAAAATTTATGCGATGAAAATATGGCAAGATCTAAATTCAGTTCTTTCAGATTTACCGAAATCTTACCAACGGCCTGAGTAATATCGCTCATTAATTTTACTTCTTTTCCATGAACAATTTTCCCGATTTTCTTCATTGGATGTATGAGACCGGTTTCATTATTGGCCAGCATCAAACAAACCAGAATAGTTTCAGCAGTAATAGTACTCTCTAATTCCTCAAGATCAATATTTCCTTCAGTATCTACATCCAGATAAGTAATTTGAAAACCTTTATTTTTCAGTGCCTTCATAGTATCAAGAATCGCTTTATGTTCAGTTTTACAGGTCACTATGTGTTTTCCTTTCGAGCTGTTCATTTTACAAAAACCGAAAAGAGCAAGATTTGCAGCTTCGGTAGCTCCAGAAGTAAAAGTGATCTCTGTAGGTTTGCAATTCACTAGCTTAGAAACCTGTTCCCTTGCTAATCCAATACCTTCCTGGGCATCCCATCCATACAGATGATCGCTACTAGCATTACCGAACATTTCAGTAAAAAATGGCAGCATAACTTCCACCACCCTTTTATCTACCGGCGTGGTTGCATTGTAATCCAGATATATTTTCTTTTTAGTGTTCATTAATAGCGTTATGTATTCATAAACATATCGGTCTATAAATTTAATAAAGACTAAGGACTAATCTTTAGGCTTTAATGTTATTTTAAGACCTTCAGTAATTTTTTCTCCTGAATTATAAGTTGCCCTACTTTCAATTGAAGATTCTCATATTCTTTCATTATTTCTAATGCGTAAAGACTTACTTCAGCTCCTCCTCCATGTTGGCCTCCTTTTTTCAAAATCACCAATGCCTTCTCTGAAAATTGATTCAGTCTTTGAACCACTGCCCAAGCTTTTTTGTACGACATGTGCATTTGCTCGGCAGCTTTGGAAAGGGAACCTTCCTTTTGAATCTGTTTAAGGAGTTCATGAGGTCCCGGTCCATAATACTTTTCTCCATCCTCTTCTATCCAGCACTTGAACTTTAATTGCTTCATTGAAGTGGAATCTTCTAGGTTTTGAAATCATCCTGCATATGGGAAATAAATGGCTGATTATAAAACCTCTTTCCAGTTGCTTTATAAAGGGCGTTTGCTAAAGCTCCCTGAATTGGTGGAAATGGCGGTTCTCCCAAACCTGTTGGATCTATTCCATTCTCTATAAAATGAACATCGATACTTTTTGGAGCTTCCTTGTGACGAATAAGTCTGTAAGTATCAAAATTACTTTGCTGTGGCTTTCCATCTTTAAATGTCATCTCACCATAAAGGGCATGACCAATTCCGTCTATAGTACCGCCTTCAACCATATTTTTAGCAGCATCTGGGTTTACTACAATTCCGCAGTCTACAGCACAGGTAACTTTATCTATCAATGGCTGATTATTTTCTACAGATAGATCTAAAATCTGCGCCACATAAGAATTGTGGCAATAATAAGCGGAAACACCTCGGCTTAAACTTGAGTTGCCGTTATTCCATCCCGATTTATCTCGGGCAAGTTTTAGAACCCCAGCATAACGGGCTGCATCATAATCATTTTCTTCGCCCACAGGATTACTTCCTGCTCGCTCCAACATATCTAAACGAAATTGAATAGGATCTTGACCCATTTCTTCTGACAATTCATCTAAAAATGACTGCTCAGCCCCCGCGATAAAATTTGATCTAGGTGCTCTAAAGGCTCCTACAGAAATATTGGTTTCTATGGACCAGCTTTCTGCAAGGTAATTTTCTACTGCACCGGCAGGAAAACGATTGGCAAAAAGTGGACTCTCCGGGATTCCACCTGCATTTACGTGAAAAGCTGTCAATTGGTTATTTGAATCCAGAGCCGCTCGGTACGTAACATGATATGCCGGACGGTACACTCCGTTGGTCATATCATCTTCACGAGTATATACAAGTTTGATTGGCGTTCCCATCTTCTCTGAAATTACGGCGGCTTCCACAAGGAAATGACCGTAAAGCCTTCTGCCGAAACCACCACCCATTCTGGTCATTTGAATGTCTATATTTTCAAGGTCTAATCCCAGACGTTTGTTTACACTTTTCTCTGCGAATTCCGGAGTTTGGATAGGCCCCAATAATTCTGCCTTATCCCCACTAACGTCAGCGAAAAAATTCATAGGTTCCATGCAGTTATGAGACAGGAAAGGACAGGTATAAGAGCGTTCAATCACCCGAGCTGCATTTTTAAATGCTTTTTCAGGGTCACCGTCTTTTCTAACAATCTCCGATTTTTTGGAACCAACGTCTGCCATTAGGGAAGCGTGTATAGAACTACTTTCCAATCCGGTAGCACCATCCATTCCTGCAGATTTTTCCAGAATTTCAATCTCTTTGGTCAACTTTGGGTTTAGATCCCATTCAACTTTTACTTCCTTTCTTGCCTGCATGACCTGCCAAGTAGATTCACCTACTACTACAACTAGTTTAGAAAACGAACCAACGTCACTCCATTCCTTCTCCATATCTTCCGGATAGGTGTCTATGGTGAAAACATCTTTTATGCCTGGCATTCCTTTAGCCTTCTCTGCATCCATAGATTTAAATTCCATTCCAAAGGCTGGTGGCTGCATGACCATGGCGATAAGCATTCCATCTTTATAAGTGTCTATTCCGTATAAAGGCTGACCTGTAACTATTTTCTTTGCATCTACATTTTTACGAGATGTTCCAATTATTTTAAAGCTATCGATATTTTTTAATTCCACTTCTTCGGGCACTTTTACGTTCACCGCGGCTTTTGCGATCTCACCATATCCGATGGTTTTATCGGTGCCTTGGTGTTTAATAACTCCGTTTTCCACCTTAAGTTCAGAAACGGGAACTTCCCATTGATTTGCAGCAGCAGTTAGCAACATTTGCCTTGCTGTAGCTCCTGCTGTTCTTAATGATTGCCAGCCTTGACGTATAGACTGACTTCCACCTGCAAGCTGACGGGTGAAAACTTCAGTATTTAAAGGAGCCTGTTCTACCACTACATTATTCCAGTCTACATCCAGCTCTTCAGCAACAATCATCGGCATTGAAGTTTTTACATTCTGACCAATTTCCGGGTTTGGCGAATAAATAGTAACAATTCCATTATCTCCAATTTTTAGATATCCATTTAGTTCGAACCACTCATCTGGCATTTGCATGGCTAATTCTTTGCTTCCTTCCTCTGTAGGTCCTTTACATGCTAACCAGTTAAATCCAATTATCAGTCCACCTCCAGCTAAAGAAACACTTTTTATAAAGGATCTTCTGCCCATTGCTGTTTTTACTTTAGTCATTTTTATGTATTTAAATTAAACTGATAATTAGGCTATCTGAGAATCTGAAGCTGTTTTAATGGCTGCTTTTATTCTGGTATAAGTACCGCAACGACAAATATTTCCACTCATGGCATTTTCAATATCTTTATCACTTGGGTTTGGATTTTGTTTTAATAAAGCTGAGGCCGACATGATCTGCCCTGCCTGGCAATAACCACATTGTGGTACATCATGCTCCAACCATGCTTTTTGAACCGGATGGTCTCCATTTTCTGAAAGTCCTTCTATTGTTGTGATCTTATTGTCTGCAGCTACTGAAATAGGAACCTGACAAGATCTCACGGCAGTTCCGTTAAAATGTACTGTACAGGCACCACATTGGGCTATACCACAACCATACTTAGTTCCTACCAATTTTAAATGGTCTCTTAAAACCCAAAGTAGGGGAGTAGTAGGATCTACATCTACCGAAAGGTTCTTGCCGTTGATGGTAACATTGAATTCTGCCATGATCTTAAATTTTTCTAAAAAATAAGAAATTAATTGCTATTAATCCTAACCTTAACTATACTTATTATCTATTCAATGAAAAAAGCCCGGAAATGATTCCGGGCTTTTCAATTTTTATTAAGCTGTGACGCCTTCTTCAAGACCAGCCTCTATCAGCTTTTCCGGAGTGATAGGCAGATCTCGCATTCGTTTACCGGTTGCGTTAAAGATGGCATTTGCAATGGAGGCAGCTACACTGGTTATTCCAAGTTCACCAATTCCTTTAATACCCATTTTATTGGCGATCTTATCTTCTTCCGGAAGGAAGATCACATCAATATTGGCCAAATCCAGATTTACCGGTACGTGATAATCGGCAAAAGAACGAGTGATGAAATTTCCAAAATTAGGTTCTACCCTAGTTTGTTCAGCCATCACCATTCCTACACCCATCGTTAAACCTCCAATGATCTGCCCGTAAGCAGTTTTCGGATTTAGAATTTTACCGGCAGCCCCTACATTCACCATTCTTTCAATTCGGTACATTCCTGTGTCTTTATCTACCCAAACTTCACAGAAATTAGCTCCGAATGAGAAGACCGAGTATTTTTCGAATTCTGCAGATGGCTCCGCCATTCCTTCAGCTTCAAATTTGGTAAGTTGATTCTTTTTTAGAAGTTCAGAAACAGCAACTTCTTCATCTTCTTTAATATTTTGATTATTCTTAAGTGTTTTAATTGCATTTTCACAAGCAGCACGCGCCCCGTTACAATAGGAAGCGGCACCCCAGGAACCTCCGGAACCAGGAGTTACGGGAAAATTAGAATCTCCTATTTCTACATTAATCTGTTCTACCGGAATTTTTAAATATTCTGAAGCGGTTTGTGCAATAATGGTGTAACTACCTGTACCAATATCGGTTGCATCCATTTGAATGGTAGCAAATACTTTATCTTCATCCAATTCCAGAATTACTTTTGAATGCGTTTTTTGATATGGAGAATTTCTGGAAGCGGCACTCACACCATGACCTATTAGCCAATTACCTTTTTTGTTAGTGCGTGGTTCCGGTTTTCGGTCTTTCCAGCCAAATTTATCTGCACCTATTCGTAAACACTCTACCAAAAGTCTTGACGAAAATGGTCTTTCTTCATGAAGATCGGTTTGCGTGTCATTCTTAATCCGGAAATCAATAGGATCCATTTCAAGTTTCCAAGCCATTTCATCCATAGCCGATTCTAATGCAAAACTACCAGTGGCTTCTCCAGGTGCTCTCATGGCAAAAGGAGTTTGAATATTCATCGGAATCAACTTATAGGTTACTTCATTATTAGGCACTTTATATAACATCTTAGAAACCATTCCACAAGGCTCTTGATATTCTTGAGTTGTAGAAGTATGAGAAAGCGTTTCGTGAGAAAGTGCTGTGAGCGTACCGTCCTTTTTGGAACCAATGCGCATTTTTTGCTCGTTCTGTTGACGCATGTTCGTATTGGTAAACATTTGGGTTCTCGTTACTGTAACCTGCACGGGTTTTCCGACCATTTTAGATGCCATTACCGCCATAATCACATGACGATCCAGGTTTAGTTTTGAACCAAATCCACCACCTACAAAAGCAGATATTACCCTAACATCCTTTTTAGGAATTTGAAAAGTATTAGAAATAGATACGATAGCATCTTTAACTATTTGCTGACTCGCATATGCCGTTACTTTTCCATTATCCCAAGAAGCGATAACTGCATGCAATTCCATTGGGTGGTGATGCTCAATTGGTGTATTGTATGTTTGCTCTACAATTATATCAGCTTCAGAAAGCCCTTGCTCCATATTTCCCCTTGAATAATTTGAACCATTATCAGGAATATAGGCCTTGGATTTCGACTTCTCGAAGTCGATAACTGCGGAAGGATCCTTTTTATATTCAAATTTCACTAAACGAGCTGCATATTGTGCTTGTTCAAAAGTTTCTGCAACAACAAGACCAACATATTCTCCATAATAATGCACTTTATTACTTTGCAATACCGGAGCAATACTATCTGTTGTAAGTTCTGGCATTTCTTCATCAAAGGTCTTAAGTTTTGTGGCATTCTTATAGGTGATCACTTTTAAA
>JAAFGY010000096.1 GCA_010365135.1 Flavobacterium sp. | reverse complement strand
TCCTCTTTTACAACTTTTAATAATTGTATGGTCAAACGAAATTGTATCAGCAAACGAATCTTTATAAACTTTTAAGACACAATCAAACCCACTGATTTCGGAATTTTTTACTTTTAAATTATAAGCACTTGACATTTCTTTTTCTCGAGTGGCAAAAGCATGTTGGCTAGTATTCCCTTTCAGAATTACATTCTCCAATGTTAAATTCCCTTTAGGCAACAGCAAGAAAGCAGGTGTATTTGCTTGCCCATTATAAACAATGACTGCTTTGTTTTTTTTGTCTTTTGATTGTATAATAAATTCTTTATCGATTACTAATGAGGCATCGAAATTGTAAACGCCTTTTTTCAATTCGATACTAGTTCCTGATGCTGCTTTAGACAGGGTTTCAATCAATTCTTTATTAGAACTTATTTTTATAGTTTTTGGAGAGACGCTTTGTTTTTCGTTTGAAAACCAAGTCGAGCCAAAATCTTTTGTATTAATTTGACCTTTGTTTTTATCTAATGGTAAAACTATCGCACCAGCAGCATTGGCTACAGCCCTATCATTTCCAAAAATATCTTTTTTAATTGTTTCAAAATCAAATCCGGCAAATACCTCAGTTTGGTTTACCGATGGAATATACAACCAATCAGATTGTTTCGTCATTGAAAATTGATTTGTTTTAATTCCTTTGTCTTTTACATCGCTATTGTTTGGACTGTTTATTGAATTGTTTTTAAACAAAATTCCATCTACTTTATCATACGCTTTTATTGGAAAATCATTCGCAACTTGGTTGTAAATGATATTATTGGCCATTACAATTCTCTCTGGTCTAGCGGAGCGTATTTCTTGCAAAGGCAAAACAGCACTTTTGTCCATATTGGCTCCCACACTAAACTGCCAAGGAGCGATACAATCAACAAAAGTATTATAAGCAATTACCGCATCTGTCACTTGATTGTATCGGTTTTGAGGAGATTTTGGCACGCCATTCATCACAGCCAAAGCGCTTCTAAACTCCTTGCCTTTGATTTTATAAAAATAGTTATTCGTGATCCAATGACCCGAATTGATGACCCGGATTCCTCCCATAAATTCAGAGTTATCATCACCAATAAAAAAGTTTCCGTCGATAGTACAGTAATTTCCGTGTCTTAATACCAACGACCCTTCCGATTTATAGAAAATGTTGTTTCGGTATTCGTTATTATTAGATTTGTTTGAAATGACCTCCACTTCCCCATTGCATCTTTCAAAAAGATTATTAGCAACAGTTGTAAAACAAGGTGCCATAGAGGTTCCACTGTCTCCTATCTGTATCGTTTCGCCGTGTGGGCCACCTTTTCTAGGTCTTGGTCCAAAGTGATTATTGGTAATTTGATGATAGTTATTTATTTGTTCGTTTCCTTTCAAACTTACCAAAATCGTAGGGCCTTGATTGGATTTTCCAGCAATATAACAATGGTCTACTTGATTGTGTCTGCCCCAAAACTCAATCCAATGATCGTCTTTGTTGCGATTGAGCTGCGTAAAATCTTCGATAACACAATCCGAAACTTTACAATAATTGGCTATAGTATTCGAATCAATATGAAAATCGATAACCGTGTCAGATGGAGTGTATCCGTTTTTGAAATAAAGACCGTAAACCTCTAAATAAGTTCCTCCAATTTTTAAATCTGAAATACCTTCGATACTAACTTTTCCTGAAGTTTCGGCATGCAAAACAATAGGAGCTTCTTTGGTACCTTTTCCATAAAATTTAATTTGTACATCTTTCCATACTCCATTTGCAAGAATAATTTCGTCTCCAGCACTTGCGTTTTTAATCGCTGTTTTTAGCTCTTCTGGGTTATTTACTTTAATACTTTTTTGAGCTGCCATTCCATTAAACGAAAACAATAAATAAACCAAACCATAAAACAAGAAATTCTTCATCGAGATATTTTTTAATTATCAAAAATTGGTTTTGCTATTCCTAAATTAATCGCGCTAAAAATTGGTTAACCAATTTGGAAATCCAAATATATGAAAATTTATTAAGTAATAAAGCAATCCTTTAGAAATAAAAATTCTTCTTCTAGTAGATTCAAAAAAATACACCCAATATCATCTTAAAAAAAATGAAATTGGGTGATTAAACAACCTAACAACTAATAGTATGTTTAAAAAATTTAATTATTAATATCCTGGATTTTGAGGAATGGTAATAAATGAGTTGGTGTCAATTTCATACTGAGGAATTGGCAAAAGAAACTTGTCAGGATTTGCATTAGCTTGCATTTGCGCCAAAGACAATCTTGGTTCAGTGAAATTGATATAAAAAATTGGATACATATATGCAAAATGGTTGTCTAATGTTGCTTCGGTCTTTATTGTGGTCAAGGTAGTGTCAAATCGCAATAAGTCGAAGAAACGTTGATTTTCGAATGCAAATTCCCATCTTCTTTCATCCGCTAATGCTTTTTCAAAAACAGCTATGTTTCCTGTGTCAGGTGTCAAAGTGAGACCGGTGGCTCTTTTGTGAATTAGATTTATTTGCGCCCAGCTAGTTGGTGTATTACCTTGAGCTTCTGCAAGCATTAATAACACATCTGCATAACGAATTACTGGCCAGTCATTTTCTGAATCATTAATAACAGCAGGTTTAGACATATATTTATTTACATATATCTGCTCTGGTCTACCAATAGAATAAACACCAATATTGACTCCTTTTCTTACGTCATTGACAGCATACGAATCTATTAATTCTTGACTTGGTGAATTATAACTTTTTCCAGCACCAATAATCACAGCAGCTCCACTATTTTGTGGTGCAAATTGATTAGGCAAAGTATTTCCCAAACCTAATCCACCTGATTTGAATCGAACTGCAAAAAGAATTTCTGAATTCATCTCATTCTCTTTGGAAAAAACATTGGCATAGGTTGCTTGCAAACCATAACCACTATTATTTATAATATCATTTAATAAAAGTATCGCTTCGGGTTTTTTGTTCAAATTCAAATATACTTTAGCCAATAAGGCTTTGGCTGTCCAACTATTTGCCATTCCATACTCAGAAGTAGGAATTGCGGCAAATTTAGCCGTGCTCCCATTTGCCGCTGCGGTCACTAAGTCAGCAACAATTAATTTGTATATATCGGCTACAGAGGAACGATTGATTTGCTTGGCTTCAACAGGTGAAATAGGTCTGTCAATTAGAAATACACCTCCGTAAAGACGCACTAAATTATAATATTGCGTCGCACGAATAAAACAGGCTTCTGAAATAAATTTTTTACGTTCAACGTCCGTGATTATTGGATTCATAGATGCCAAAACAATGTTTCCTGTACTACGATCATAGTTAGCTCCTAATGCGCTTAATATATAATTAACAGATTTTATAGAATAATACGAATTGGTCCAGTAAGACTGAATAGCTGCTTGTGAGGTATTTGGAAAAAAACGGTCCAAATAATCCAAATCAAAGTTTAAGTTCGAAGTGGAGCCCGGGCTGCTCATTATAGTATTATCACTGCGCAATTCAGTTAAGGACCACTCATTTGAAACGGTTTTTTGCATGCTATTGTAACTTCCATTTATGGCTGTACGAAATTCTGCAGCATTCGTGTAAAAAGTGCTTGTACCCAAATAATTCTCTGGAGATTGATCAATAATATCACTACAACTACTGAGAGCTACTACTAATAGAAAGCTTATATATTTTAATGTTTTCATAATTACTTTTTTATAAATTAAAAATTAATATCTAGTCCGAAAACTACGGTTTTAGCAATTGGAAAAGAACCTCTTTGATATCCGTCTATTAAAGTATTACCGTAGAATGACCCGCTAGTGCTTCTTCCTTCAGAATTAACTCCTCGGTAACCTTTAGGGGAATAATAGAATAAATTGGATCCTGAAAAGTATAATCTCATCCCATTCAAGTGGAATTTTGAAACATACTCAGATGGCATTGTAAAACCTACTGTTACATCTCTAAGAGCAACATAAGAGGCGTCTTCTACCACATAATCCGTCAACATCCAATTGAATCCAGTGGTATCATAAGGCGTTTTACCGTCTCCAGGAAACATAGCACTCACCCAACGATTTTCATTATAATTTGTATTATACCTTTTTGTTTCGTTGTAATTTGCATCACCATTAATCAACTCTCCACCTTGAGAACCTTGCAATGAAAAACTAAGGTCGAATGCTCTATAAGAAAATAAATTTGTCATTCCCCAAATGAAATCCGGATACGGGTTACCAATAACAGTTCTATCGTCAGTATCAATCTTTTTGTCTCCGTTAACATCCACTAATTTTAACCCACCTGGAAGAAATAAATTGGATAAATTTGACGTAAGACCTCCAGCTTTAGCCTCATCAATTTGAGCTTGCGACAACCATACTCCATCTGTTTTGTATCCATAATATTGAATCAATGGATTTCCTGGGTAAGCTTGGTACACTTCACTACGTTCTCCAGGACTATTAATAAATGGCTCAGAACCTAATTCAATTATTTCATTTTCTGTATGAGAAAAATTGGCTTGAGTAGTCCATTTAAAATTTTTGTTTGCAATATTGGTGGTCGATAATTCAATCTCAATCCCTTTGTTTTTCATACTTCCATTATTAACAATTGCTTGGGTAACCCCAGTAAATGCCATCGAAGGTTGGTACAATAATAATTTATCGGTTTTGGATTGATACACATCGATATTTAAATTAGCTCTATTTTTGAATAAAGATAAATCCAGTCCTAAATTGGTTTGATAGGTGGTTTCCCAAGTAATATCAGAATTAGACTGAATATTAGGGTTTGGTGACAAGCCGCCAACTGGTGAACCTACTCCTGAGCCCAATGGATAACTTGTAGAAACAAAAGTGTCCTGATAAAGAAAATAATCAATTCTATTGTTTCCAGAAGCGCCATAACTGGCCCTTAGCAATAGTTTACTCAACCAACTTACATCCTCCAAAAAGCTTTCTTTGTGTAATTTCCAACCTACAGATCCTGCTGGAAAATAACCCCATTTATTTCCTGGTCCAAAATACGAACTACCATCGGCACGCATGCTCATTGATAAAACATATTTATCTTTGAAAGAGTAATTTAACCTACCCATATAGGATAACAAGCCATTTTTGAAGTTTGATCCAGTCGTGGTAGCTTTATCAATTGTCAATGCACTTGACAAGTTTCGAACATCATCACTCGGATAGGTTAATCCAGTAATTTGTTCGTTTTTAGTTCTTGCTTTTTCTGCTGAATAAAGCACTACTGCATCAAATGAGTGGTCTCCAATTTCCTTTTTGTAGGTCAAAGTATTTTCCCAGAGTAAATCTACATATGAGTTTTTAGTATAAATTCCTTTATTTGAAATTCCATCTCCCGTTGCATTGGTATTTGACCAGTTCAAACCGTCGGTATATTTCATAAACGTACTTCCCATTGTTTTAAAATCAAGACCCGGAAGAATATTAACTGTCAAATTTAAAGCACCTTGCAAACGATAATCGTTTTGAGTAACAGATTGATTTAAAACTGAAGTAACTGGGTTATTTTGAGCTGAGGCAAAAGGATTAGCATTTGCTGGCTTCATAATTGTTCCATCTGGCAATACACCTGTCATTCCCATACTTGGATAAGTCAAATTTGAAAAATGTCTTGGATGTGAAGCATCTCCCGCTTTAACCGAAGCATATTGTGGGTTTTGATTGACAAAAGCTGCGGATTGAGCCGTATGATATACCGGTAAAAAACTTGGATAACGTATGAAATTAGTAAAGTTTTCCGAAGGAGCTTCTCTTATAGAATATTGAGGATTTAAATTAATATCTAATTTTACTCTTTTACTTAATTCGACATTCAACTTGGTTAGAAAATTATATTTTTCAAAATTACTATGAATTTGCATTCCCTCGTCTCCATTATATCCCAAAGAGACATAATATTTAGTGGTTTTGCTTCCGCCACTAGCATTAAAACCAACTGTTTTGTATGTACCTGTTCTTAGCGCTTCTTCTTGGTAATCAGTCCCTTGTCCACCAAAAAATTCTTGCTCAATAAGCCACTGCGCATTATTATTAGTGGAACTTGGAATCGTATTTGTTAATTGATTTACTGTAGGATCTAATTTTTTTAACTCCCGTTCTGCATACAATAATTTAACATACTCAGAAGAAGTCATCATTGGGTAAGTTTCATAAGCTGTTTTAACACCCGTTTGATATTTAAAGTTGAATCTAACCTTATCAGTTTTTCCGCTTTTGGTGGTCACTATTATAACTCCATTGGCACCACGAGAACCATAAATAGCTGCAGAAGCCGCATCTTTCAAAACTTCAACAGATTGAACATCGGCCATGTTCAATGAACCTAAACCATCCTGATTTTGTTGTCCATCTACAATGATTAAAGGATTATTAGAAGCATTGATAGAAACAGCTCCTCTAATATTAATTTTAGGGTCAGCACCAGCTTCTGACGAGGTATTAATAACTTGAACACCTGCAATTTTACCTTGCAAAGCTTGATCGACTCTTGATACCGCTAGTTCACTCAGTTTTTCATTTTGATATTTAGCCACAGATCCTGTTACACTTGATCTCTTTTGAGTTCCATATCCAATAACGACTACTTCATCAAGAGTATCTAACGATTCTACTAATGTAACATTAATAACTTTTTTAGTGCCAACGACTATTATTTGAGCAGTAAAACCTATATACGTATATCTTATAACAGATTTAGAATTCTTAACTGCAATAGTATAACCTCCATCCATATTGGTTGTAGTACTAGTATCAGCAGAAGTAATTGTGACTCCCGGTATTGATAATCCTTTACTATCGACAACGGTACCAGATATCTTTAAATTATTGGTCTGGGCATTGATAGCAACAGCGAAAATCATTAGAAATAGCAAAAATATTTTTTTCATTTTATTTGATTTAATTTTGGTTTGTTTTTTGTCTTGGTTCATATAGAAATTTATAGTTTTTATTTATTCATTATTAAAAAAATTTATTCTCAAATATCATTCTTATTTTTATGAAAATGCTTTTTAGGACAATAACAAAAATACATATTTAGGAGTAAATTAATACAACTTACACATTACCAACTATTTAAAATTATTTTTAGCAGATGTGTTTCCAAAAACAGTAGAAATAAATCGATGATCTTTTTTAAAAATATGTATCAGTTATTGGTTTACCAGTTTGGTTGTCCAAATATATTACTAATTATTTGATAATAAAAAATAAAATCCCCTTTATTATTTATAACTTGTTTTTATTATTATTTACTTTTTGGTTTTAATTCCATGTATCGGTTCTAAATGAGGATGCGGGAAGCATATTAGTGTCAAACAAACTTCCTACAAACCAATTTTTCCATCCATAGCGAACGGCGACGGGAGTTTTTACTTCTAGACTGGATACTTTTAGTTCCTTACCCTTGAGTATTTCTGCTTTTGCTGGATAAAAAATCTTGTCTGGTCCAGCAATTTCAAATCCACTTGGTTCAGCTTCAAAAGAAAAGAGTCCAGTTTCGGCATGATCAAATGTTAAATACAAAGCACCTTCTTTTTCTGACATCATTTTATAAACGGGCCCTAAATAGTCAATATTTTTCATTCCATAGGTTTGGTTTAATGCCGTAAAAAGCAATCGCTCTGCCACTTCTTTCTTTTTGGGTGGATGAATGCTTACTGCTGAGCCAATATCTGCCGTTACTACCATTCCAGAATTTGGAATTACCTCCAAAGATTTGAGTTGTGCTTCCCTAAGATATTGAGAACTACTTTTATCGATATAATTATTGGGTGCAATTTGGACATAATAAAACGGGAAGTCACCACTATTCCACTTGCTTCGCCAATCTTTTACCATGGCTGAAAATAACTGTTGGTATATTTCTGGCTCCTTTCGGTTGGATTCTCCTTGATACCACAAAATTCCTTTTATCGTATAAGAAGTTATTGGGTTTATCATGGCGTTAAATATAGCCGATGGGACTCTTCTGTATTTTTCAGTCGAATCAATTTTGGTTTTATTTACATTCAAAAAGGGTTGTACTGCTTCTTTGCTAATCCATGGCTGAATTTGCGTCCCTCCCCAAGAAGTCATAATTAAACCGACGGGAACATCTAAAATTTCTTGTAATTGTTTTCCATAAAAATAGGCAATGGCACTAAAATCTTTAGTAGATTCTGGAGATGCCATATCCCATTTTTTGTAATTCTGCACACTGTCCAAAGGAATTAGCGATCCATTTTCGACGATAGAAAATAATCTAATTTTATTGTTTGTAGAGGTTGCAATTGCTTTGTTTCCGTCAAAAACGGGTTGTCCGGTATATCCTTTTAGTGGTTGTCTCATATTAGATTGGCCTGAACAAACCCAGACTTCGCCAAATAAAATATTTTCTAATTTAATATTGGATTCTGAACTTTTTAATTGGATTTTTTGTGATTCCTTGCTTAATGTAGTCCAAATAGTAAATTCCCAATGTCCTTTTTTATCGGTCACAACTTTTATTTTTTTCGAAACCCAACTTGCTTGAATGGTAATTTTTTCGCCTGGCGTTGCCCATCCCCACATCTTTACCGAAGCCTTACGCTGCAATACCATATTGGAAGCAATAATTCCTGGTAGCTTTATCTTGGCATTGCTTTCAAAACTGAACAAACAAAAGACAGCTACTAGGGTCAAAAATGAATTCTTCATACTATTTTTTTGTTTAAATGCGGGCTGGAACACCCAAAATATGTTATTTTTTTAGCATTTTGACCACTTTGGTTGTTTCGTTTTTACTAAATTCAATAAAATATAAGCCGGAACTTAACCAAGTTAGGTCTATTGTAAGAGAAGAAGTTTTTTGTGTCAATAGTAATTTCCCGTTGGTATTAAAGATGCGTATGCTGTCATAGTTGTCTTTGATGTTATCTGGAAGTACCAAATTATCATAAACAGGATTAGGAAATAGAATTTCATCTTGCGGATGCAAAGAAAAATCTTTAGTAGATAAAGTTCCCTCTTTTATACTAAAATCAGAAAACCGTAAAGTTTCATCTCGCAGACTTTCTACATCAAGTAAACTTCTATAAATTCCCCATTTTGGGCGAATGAAACTATTGGCTACTTGGGGAAATCCAGGATCGGTAGAAGCTGTTCTAATGGTTTGAATAGTACCATTGCTGTATGAGAGTAATTCCACTCCGTCACTTACTTTTTTTATAACTATAGAATAGGCTCCGGAAGTACCTGTACCCACTTTTATAACTTCTGTAACTTCTACCCAAATCCCTTCAAACAAGGATAAATTAATTTCTCTTTTATAAGCATTACTTGCATTGGCATCAGCAACATAAATGAGTTGCAATTTATTGGGGGTGCCTTTTCTGGCGGTAAGTGTAAAAATTGGAGCACCATCATCACCGTCTACAGGCTTAATTTGATGAATGTGTGTGAAACTAGAAGAAGGTTGAAAACCAACAGGAATCTTAAACCTCCAGGTGTAAGTTACGGTTTCTCCAATAGTTGCTATTAAATTATTAGGAGAGGAAGCATAGGTTTTAATTTCAACTCGCTGCCGATCTGTTTTTAGTGTAGAAACATCATTGTCATCTATCGAATAAGCTCCGTTCGCTAAATGGGAGTAAAATTCGAAAACATATTTATTCAAATCTGTATCAAACACTTCGGCAATGTGACGTCCAAAAGCAGGATGCGACCCCTCTGGAATTTGATCAGGAGCTTCGATTACATTTCCTGAAGGAGCTAATACACTATTTATTAATTCGTACGTATTTCCTGGTCCATCCGCATTTAAGGTAACTTGAGCTAAGCAAAAATAGGGAAGCATAAAAATAAATAGTACAAAAATAGGAGCTATATTTATTGGTTTTTTCATAACTAAATTATTAATAATGTATCCAAGTTAAAATTTATTTAAAAGAATCTAAAGCAGCAATAAATTGAAGTATGGCGACATTTATTTCCTCATTCTTTTCTTTTGAAAACTTGCCATGCAAACCTCCTGAAACTGTCATAAATTGAGATTTTACGCCCAGTTTTTGTAGTTTGTTATACAAATCTACCGATTGTTGATAGGGAACAGTGGGATCGGCATCGCCATGCACAATGAAAATAGGCGGACTATTTTTTGTTACTAAAAAAATGGGCGAAACGGATTTAATAAAATCTTCATCATTTATATAGTTGCTAAGCCATAATTTTGGTGAAGAACTTTTATGTTCGGGTCCAAAAGTCCAATCCCAGACATCCGCAATCCCATATTTATCAATAATCGCGGCAACTTTTACATTTTCGACACCGTTACAATTCGTATCAAATCGATGATTATTTGCAAGAAGACCACCCATCAAAGCAAGATGTCCTCCGGCACTTCCTCCCATAATTATAATTTTGTTGGGGTCAATATTAAGTTGCTTGGCGTTTTTAATTAAATAAATTAACATGCATCGCGTATCTTCTACAGCAGCTGGGGCAGTTGCTTGACCGCTAAGTCTGTATTCCATATTGGCAACAGCAAAACCAGCTTTAAAAAAAGAATTAAATCCTCCTTGTGATTCTTTTGTCCCTGATTTCCAACCACCGCCGTGGATGTTTATAATTATTGGAGTTGGCGTACTTGCTTTTGGAGCTAAATAAAGATCGGCACGCCCTTCCCAGTCTTTAACTTTAGTGTAAACCACATCGATTTGTGCAATATAATCTTTGGGTATTGCGACTGTTTTTTTTAGTACTGAATCTTTAATTTGAGCTGTTGCCTTGTATGAAAACAGCAAAATCATAAAAGAGTACAAAAAGTACTTATTCATTTTAATTTCAATTTAGGGTTAAATTATTTATATATACTTTCAAAAATAAATGCGATACTTAAAAAAATATCGCATTTCTATATTCATTTTTACAAACTACTTATTGAATCATTAATTTTTTAGACACAGATGCGCCGTTTTCCTTAATTTCTAGGACGTAAGCACCTTTTGCTAACTCCGAAACGTTAATTTCTGAATTATTAGTAGTCTTAGTTTGAAGCACTTTTTGTCCTAAAAGATTGTATACAGCCACTTGTTTTTCATTGTTATTGGAAGAACTAATAAATAATTTGCCATTAACAACTGGATTTGGATATACTGATAAACCTGAGATTTCATTATTGACTAAACCTAGTGGTGCTGCTAGACCAACTACTTCATGCCAAGTATTAGCCACTCTAATTTCATCCAAAATAATATAAGGAGTTTTTGCCTGAGCAGATTTCATTATACGTATTTTATCTAAGTTAGTTCTAGCTGAAGTTGTTAAATCAGCAGTAGTACTAGCATTGCTAACCAATGGCTCCGAACTAGTTATCACTGGATTTATATACAAGGTACTTAATCCAGTAGGATTTGCTGCATCTATTTGATATTTAATAACAATTACAATATCAGTGTCATAATTGAAAGTACCTGAACTCCAAACTAGCATACCAGCGGCTGTGGTGTTCGTTTCGGCGATACCAATATTAAAGCTTTTGGCAGCGGCAGCGGTTTTTTTGAGATACACATTTGAAGTATAATTCACACCATTTGTTGTAGAAGTTTTTCCAAACGAGTAAATATATTCCCCAGTAGTATCATTCCAAGCATCAACAAGAGGGTCAACAGGAGTGGGAACTCTAAATATAAACGAAGAAAATATGACAAATTGACTTCCTTGAGATGTAAAATTGATAACAGGATCATCACCACTTGACCAAAAATTCAAGGCATTATAAGTAGGTGTAGGTAAACCTCCCATATTCCATCCTGGGTCAGAAACAATTATAGGATTGCTACCCGCGACAGCAACAAGATCGGCAGCAAAGGTCTGCCAACCACCTTGGCCTACAATAGCACCTTCAGTTAACAGCTTCGTATCAACATCATATTTGAACCCTTCATAATAAGGTAATGTAAATCGTGTACCCACTGTCTGTCCAAAAGACGGAGTCAATGAGATTAACAGAACTCCAATAAATAGTAATTTTGTTTTCATAGTAATAGTTGTTAGGTGTTTAATAAAAATAATTAATTAGAATAGGATGCACATTGCTTGAATTAAAATGTTAAAGGCATATTTTAAAAAAATAACTCAATTGTATATAACCATCACAAAAGTAAAATCAATTCCGTATATAAAAATACTAAAATAGGAGTAAAATTGTCCAAGTTCCCCCTTTTCACTTGATGTATATCAGAATTTATAAGGTCTTTCGTCAGGTTCTTCGATGCAATATCATTCCTATTTCAAGGATTATAAAATTTATTGAATCATCAGTTTTTTTGATTCTGACGCCCCATCTACAGTAATATTCAAAATGTAAGTTCCTTTTGCCAATTGAGACACATTAACCTCGGAGTTATTACTGGTTTTAGTATCAAGTAATTTTTGACCTAAAAGATTGTAAATAGCGACTTGTTTTTTACTGCTATTGGAAGAACTAATAAATAATTTACCGTTAGCAACTGGATTTGGATATAGTGATAACCCAGAAATCGCATTTTTTGATAGACCTAAAGGAGTTCCTGTTCCTAAATTCCAGCTTAGACCAACTCTAAGTTCGTCTATTATTATCCCAGGAGTTAGAGCGTTTGAATTTTGTCTGATATAAATTCTATCTAAACTAAGTCTATTGCTACCCACATTCGACGTTACAGTTGCTGTTGGCTCAATAGCTGGAACGGCACCATTTCCTGGATTTACCCATAATTTTACAGTGGGATTAGTAGAGTCAAATGTATAACTGGCTGCAATAAAATATTCTGTGTCAAATAAATAAACCGTGGAACTCCATTGTGTATCGGTTGTGGCAGACCCTCTATTTATTCCTAAATTAAAACCTCCAGCGACTTTTCTTATAAATATACTACACGCATAATTTGTATTTGCGGGCGTCGTTGTACTTGCTTGACCCGAACCTATAAATTGGATTCCAGGATCGGCTCCTGTATAATTTACATTATCAGAAATAATTGTAAGGAATGAAAAATAAACAGTTCCAGCGGTTTGATTCGTAAATAATATTTGCGGGTCTGTATTACCACCTAAAATAGATAATGCATTACCTCCATAAGGAGCAATTCCTGAGGTTGTCCATCCTGGAGAAGCAACAATAACATCATCTGGGCTTGTTGTAGCTGCTGTAACACTGGTCCACAGACTATTTCCTATCAGTGTTTCTCCTATTGTGTAATCAAAATTCTCATAAAAAGGCAATGTTTTTTGTCCAAAAGACTGGCTTAATGACAAAAATAGTGTACAAATAAAAAGTA
>JAAFGY010000095.1 GCA_010365135.1 Flavobacterium sp. | reverse complement strand
AAGTAAGCATTACTTCAAACAATCAAAATGTAAGTATAAAACTTACCGATTTGCAAACGACATTAGATGAGGTAGTAGTTTCCGCTTCAAGAACGCCGGAGAGAGTTTTAGAATCTCCCGTGACCATCGAAAGAATGGGAGTAAAGGAAATTAAAAAAACCGCCTCACCTACCTTTTATGATGGACTTGAAAATCTGAAAGAAGTGCAAATGAATACCAGTAGTTTGACATTCAAATCCATTAATACTCGGGGTTTTGCAACAGTCGCAAACGTTCGTTTCATGCAATTAGTAGATGGAATGGATAACTCATCTCCTTTATTGAACTTTGTTTTGGGAAATATGATCGGCGTTTCCGACATTGATGTTCAAAGTGTGGAGTTGTTGCCTGGTGCCTCTTCTGCTTTGTATGGCGCAAATGCTTTTAATGGAATTATGTTTATGAATAGCAAAAGCCCTTTTACGTATCCAGGGATTTCTACTTATTTAAAATATGGAGTTACCAGCCAAAAAGAAGCAGGAACCAATGAGTTTCATGATTTTGGAATTAGAATGGCCCATGCATTCAATAAATATGTTGCTGCAAAGGTGAATATGACTTTTATGCAAGGAACCGATTGGTACGCTACAAATTATGACGACAAATACCGCCAAGGACAAGGAATAACAAGAAGCGACGTGAACTATGATGGTATTAACGTATATGGTGACGAAGCATCTGCAAATTTAAAAGCAGTTGGACAAACGTTGTCTGAAAAGGGATTAATTCCAGCTTCGGCAGTAAATTTACTTCCAAACTATAATGTGAGTCGAACCGGATACAATGAAGTGGATTTGACCAACAACAAAGCGGCCAATACAAAAATAGATTTTTCACTTCATGTAAGACCACTTGGAGACGAAAGACTGGAAGTAATTTGGCAAAGTAAATTTGGTTTCGGAAATGCGATATATCAAGGTGCCAATAGATATAATTTGAACAATTTTTATATGTCCCAGCATAAAATAGAAATAAAAGGGAAAAACTTTTTCGTAAGAGGATATACCACTTCAGAAGATGGTGGAAAATCGTATGATATGCAATTTACGGGACTTAACGTAAATAGAAAATGGAAAGATGATAATACGTGGTTTGGTCAATATGCAGGAGCCTTTGTTCAATCAACATTAGCGGGACAAACACCTGAAAGCTCACACATTATTGCAAGAAGCGTTGCAGATACAGGTAGATTTATACCAGGAACTCCAGAATTTAAAAATGCATTTAATCAAGTAATTGCCGATCCAGACGTGCTTTCGGGAGCCAAATTAGTAGATAACTCAAGAATTTATCATTCCGATGTTAATTATAATTTTAAAGACCTTATTAAATTTGGAGACATTCAAGTTGGCGGATCTTATAGAGAATACCAATTAAATTCTCATGGTAGAATCTATACCGATGCAAAAGGGCCAATTTATTATAATGAATATGGTGTTTACGCCCAATTGCAAAAAAAATTATTGGAAGATAGATTGAAATTTACCGGATCTGTTCGCTATGATAAATCTAAAAACTTTGACGGAAGTTATTCCCCAAGAGTTTCCTTAGTATATTCGGCTGGAGAAAAAAAACAACACAATTTAAGAGCTTCTTATCAAACTGGTTTTAGAAACCCAAGCACACAAGATCAATATATCGGTTTCAATGTAGGTCCTTATGTGTTAGTAGGTTCTGCGCCAGACAATCTTTTAAGATATTCTGAAACTAGGGCTGTCGCCAATGGTACTCCAGCAGTAGGCCAAGTATATGCAGGTGGTTCTTCTGTAACTGTGACAGGGGTAAATGCATATCAAAATTCATATACAAAAACGTCTGTTGATCAATTTGCTGCATTTGCAGCCGCCAATCCAGGAAACACACCCGGAGCTGCCGCCTTGTTGAAAAAAACAAATGTAAATAATGTAAAACCAGAAGAAGTACAAGCATTCGAATTAGGATATCGGTCTCAGATTAGAGAGGTTAATATTGATATTAATGGATACTATAATACCTACAATAACTTCATAGGAAACTTAGTAGTTGTTGCTCCGTTGTACGGAACAGCTAGCGAAACTTTCGATTTTACTCAAGGTGCTCCAACGTATGTTGCTAATCCTGCTGTTCAAACTTTACACGCTCTAGCCAATGGAAATTTCAGAGCTTTCCAGTTATATACTAATACAGATGTAAAAATTCAATCATTAGGTGTTGGAATAGGACTTTCTAAAAGAATGTTTGGAAATTATGATTTCGGAGTTAGTTACAACTATGCTCAGTTTGATTTTGATCAAGCAAAAGCTCCAGGTTTCGAGGCTGGGTTCAACACACCAAAACACAGAGTTAAAGCATCTATTGGAAATGAAAAGTTATTCGAAAACTTTGGATTTAATGCCAGCGTAAGATGGAATAATGAGTATTTATGGGAATCTACAATGGTAGACGGAATGATTGATGCAGCTACAGTGGTAGATGCACAAATTAACTACGGTATTCCAAGAATAAAATCATTGATTAAATTGGGAGCCACTAATATTGGCGGTAAAGATTACACCCAAGTATTAGGTGCTGGGGCAGTAGGACAACAGTATTATATTTCTTGGACACTTAATCCATAATTCAATCAGTCAACAACATTTAAAAATATAAGATTATGATAAAAAATTTCAAATGGCTACTGTTGGTTTCCTTGACCTTTGTAGCGTGTAATAATAATGATGTTGCAACCGTTGTTTACAATACATCAGACGGATTGCCACCAACCGCAGGAACTGCAAATTTCTCTAAATACGTATCTTTAGGAAATTCATTAACTGCAGGATATTCAGATAATGCCTTATTTATCGATGGGCAAAAAGCTTCTTACACTAACATCCTAGCGAAACAATTTGCAACCGTAGGTGGTGGAGAATTTAAAATTCCATTTATGGCGGATAATATTGGTGGATTTAAAATAAATGGAGTTCCGTATGCTGGACCAAGATTATATTCCTCAGGAGGACTAGCTCCAGTTCCGGCTTCAGGCACACCATCAACGGAGATTATGACTTCAATAGCTACGGGTGGACCTTACAACAATTGTGGGGTTCCAGGAGCAAAAAGCTTTCATTTATTGTCACCAAGTTACGGAAGTTTAGCAGGAATTTCAGTAGGAACTGCCAACCCATATTATGTTCGTTTTGCGCCGAATGCTACAACCTCAGTTTTAGCCTATGCAATGTCTCAAACACCAACTTTCTTCTCGCTTTGGATCGGAAACAATGATGTTTTGGGTTATGCCACTTCGGGAGGAGATGGTTCAAACCCAATAACACCATCCGCAGGAGCAGCAGGTGTTGGGTTTGATGCAACTTATGATGCTTTAGTAAACACATTAACTTCGGCAGGTGCTAAAGGCGTTGTTGCAAATATTCCATATGTGAATACCGTACCCTTTTTCACTTACATCGCTGCAAATCCAGTTCCGCTAAGTGCTACCCAAGTGACACAACTAAATCCATTATTTGGAGCAATGAATACCATGTTAGCCGCCGCCGGACAGCCAGCTCGTTTTCAAACATTAACAGCTAGTTCAACAAATCCACTTTTGATAGCAGATGAAATGTTAGCTTATGATGCAACAGCATTATTCACCGCTGCATTTCAAGGAGCTCCTTTCAATTATCCACTAGCTACGGCAGGATTTTTAGGAGCTTTATATGGCAAAGCACGACACGCAAGTAACGCAACGGCAACTAGAGATTATATTTTATTAACCGCCGGTGGATCCATTGGCGCAACTCAACCAGGTTATCCAGCGACTAATAGCACAATAGGCGTAACGTTTCCAATGCCAGACAATGCAACTTTAACCGCAAGTGAAGTAGCATTAGTTAAAACGGCAACAGATGCATACAATGCTAAAATAAAAGCAGTAGCAACAGCAAAGGGCTTAGCTTTTGTCGATACAAATGCCCTAATGACACAAATTTCAAATGGCGGAATTTCTGCCAATGGATTTACGGTAACAGGAGCATTTATAACTGGCGGAGGCTTTTCTACAGATGGAGTTCATCCGTCTCCAAGAGGATATGCATTGATTGCCAACAAATTTATGGAAGCGATAAATACTACATACGGTTCAAATTTAAAAGGAGTAAGTCTTGGCGATTATAGAATATTATTTCCAAAGTCACTTTAAAATTATAAACAACATTCTCCAAAACCATCTTGTCTAACATGATGGTTTTTTGGTTTTAGCCAATTTTGTCCATTTATTTAACTTCTTTGAGAATGCCAATAAAACCCCGCTGTTTTTTTATAAAAAAAG
Source organism: Flavobacterium sp. (assembly GCA_010365135.1). Lineage (GTDB taxonomy): Bacteria > Bacteroidota > Bacteroidia > Flavobacteriales > Flavobacteriaceae > Flavobacterium. The sequence goes on along the minus strand of JAAFGY010000095.1, from coordinate 9,520 downwards.
AATTGATTTTTAGGTTTTAAAAAATTATATTTGCGCACTGAAAAACACAGCTACTTGAATAGTTTCAGTTAGTTGTAGTTCATAAACCAGAATAGCTATTTAATAAATACATAAACAATGTCAAAAGTAATAGGAAAAGTTGCCCAAATCATCGGACCAGTTGTCGATGTAGTTTTCAACGGAAAAGATGTTGAACTTCCAAAAATTTATGATTCATTAGAAATCACAAAAAAAGACGGAACTTTATTGGTTCTTGAAGTGCAATCTCACATCGGTGAAAACACCGTTCGTACCATCTCTATGGATTCAACAGACGGTTTGAGCAGAGGCTATGAAGTGGTTGGAACTGGAAATCCAATCCAAATGCCAATCGGAGCTGATGTTTTCGGTCGTTTATTCAACGTAATTGGAGATGCTATTGATGGTTTAGGAAATTTACCAAAAACAGGGGCCAACGGAATGTCTATTCACCGTCAAGCGCCAAGATTCGAAGATTTATCCACTTCATCAGAAGTTTTATTCACAGGTATTAAAGTAATCGATTTGATTGAGCCTTACTCAAAAGGAGGAAAAATTGGATTGTTTGGTGGTGCTGGTGTTGGCAAAACAGTATTGATTCAAGAGTTGATCAACAATATTGCAAAAGGTCACGGTGGACTTTCTGTATTCGCAGGAGTAGGAGAAAGAACACGTGAAGGGAATGACTTACTTCGTGAGATGTTAGAGTCAGGAATTATAAAATACGGTGATGAATTCATGCACTCTATGGAAAATGGAGGATGGGATTTATCTAAAGTAGATATGCCAGGAATGAGAGAGTCTAAAGCTACTTTCGTTTTCGGTCAAATGAACGAACCTCCTGGAGCAAGAGCACGTGTTGCTTTGTCAGGACTTTCTATCGCAGAATATTTCCGTGATGGAGCAGGTTCAGATCAAGGAAAAGATGTTCTTTTCTTCGTTGATAATATCTTCCGTTTTACACAAGCAGGTTCTGAGGTATCGGCACTTTTGGGCCGTATGCCATCTGCGGTGGGTTACCAACCAACATTGGCAACTGAGATGGGAGCAATGCAAGAAAGAATTACATCAACAAACAAAGGATCTATCACATCGGTACAAGCGGTTTACGTTCCTGCGGATGACTTAACGGATCCAGCACCGGCAACAACATTTGCTCACCTTGATGCAACAACTGTATTGTCTCGTAAAATTGCCGAGTTAGGTATTTATCCAGCGGTAGATCCATTAGATTCAACTTCAAGAATTTTGACTCCACAAATTTTGGGGGATGAGCATTATAACTGCGCACAAAGAGTGAAAGAAATTCTTCAAAAATACAAACAATTGCAAGACATTATCGCAATTCTAGGTATGGAAGAACTTTCTGAAGACGATAAATTGGCAGTTTCAAGAGCAAGACGTGTACAACGTTTCTTGTCACAACCTTTCCACGTAGCAGAACAATTTACAGGTTTAAAAGGAGTTTTGGTCGACATTAAAGACACCATCAAAGGATTCAATATGATCATTGACGGGAAATTAGATCACTTGCCAGAAGCCGCTTTCAACCTTAAAGGAACTATTGAAGACGCTATCGAAGCAGGAGAAAAAATGTTGGCGGAAGCTTAATATAATTATGAATTATGAGTTATAAATTATGAGTTTCTACTCACTTATAACTCATAACTTATAACTCATAACTAAAAAAAATGATTTTAGAAATAGTATCACCAGAAGCAAAATTATTTAAAGGAGAAGTAACTTCAGTGACTCTTCCCGGAGTCGATGGTAGTTTTCAAATATTGAATCATCACGCAGCGATAGTTTCTATTTTGAAAGAAGGGAAAATTAAAATTGTAGCTTCAATTTTTGATTTTAGCCCAGAAACAGCAGCTAATTTTGTGAAAATAAACGATCAGACGTATACACTGAAAATCAATTCTGGAACAATTGAAATGAAAGACAATAAAATAATTGTTCTAGCCGATTGAAGCAATTTCAATATAAAACTAAAAAGCCAAACAGTATTGTTTGGTTTTTTTTTGGAGCCAATCCAGCTGTCCACTGTATCTCTTGTGGCGAACGCCGCCATAAGAGGATGCCGTTTCCATCTGGGCTAAAAACCATTTGGAATCATAAAAAATTAGTTTTCATACTTGTTTTACTTTAGCAAATCCGTTTTGACCACGTCCCATTTTAACCACAAATTGCACAAATTTTCACAAATCAACAGAAGCTATTTGCAACCTAAATGACCTTACATGCCTTATAGGGTATAATGTAAAATCCGTTTTTTCCGCGTCCCATTTTTTTTCTAACTTTGTCTTTATGAATTTTCCCAAAAATCTCACAGCCAAACTCGATATTCGAAAGCAAAACAGTGCCTTACGAAAACTGCCTTTACCCAACAATTTAATCGATTTCACATCCAATGACTACATCGGTTTTTCAAGAAACAAAGCCATTTTCGAGAAAACCCATCAATATTTATTGGATACTAATTGCCTCCAAAACGGTGCAACTGGTTCTCGGTTAATCTCCGGAAATCATAAAGTGTATCAAGAAGCAGAAAATTATATTGCTCAATTTCATCAATCGGAATCGGCTTTGATTTTCAATTCGGGTTACGATGCGAATGTGGGTTTTTTTAGTTCCGTTCCCCAAAAAGTCGATTTAATTTTGTATGACGAATTGTGTCACGCCTCGATTCGAGATGGAATTGGAATGTCAAATGCCAAACCCTATAAATTCAAACACAATGATTTCGAAGATTTGGAAAAGAAGATTGTCAATTTCAATGGCAATTGCAATGACAATTTCAATAAAAATAATTCAATAATTTATATCGTTACGGAAACCGTTTTTTCGATGGATGGTGATTGTCCGAATATGGAAGAATTGGTTGCAGTTTCAGAGAAATATGGTTGTTATTTAGTAGTTGATGAAGCGCATTCTTTGGGAGTTTTTGGTTCAATAGGAGAAGGATTAGTGCAAATGTTAGGTTTGCACGACCAAGTTTTCGCCCGAATAATAACTTTCGGAAAAGGATTGGGTTGTCACGGAGCAGCCATTGTGGGAAGTCAGGAATTGAAGGCTTATTTAGTTAATTTTGCCCGAAGTTTTATTTATACCACGGGACTTTCGCCGCATTCGGTTGCAACAATTTTAGTAGCTTATCAGTCTTTGGAAATAGAGCAAGCAACTATTCGCAAATTGCGAGAAAATATTATTCATTTCAATCAAGTGCAACATCTTTTGGGATTGAAACTGATGTTTGTTCGATCTAAATCAGCCATTCAATCAGCAATTATTCCTGGAAATCAAAACGTAAAATCCATTGCGAATCAGCTTCAAGAAAAGGGATTTGATGTCAAGGCTATTTTATCGCCAACCGTTCCCGAAGGGCAAGAAAGATTGCGTTTTTGTTTGCATAGTTACAATTCGAAACAAGAAATATCGGAAGTGTTGGGTTTGTTGAGTACATTTGCGTTTTAAATCATCAACCCTGTCAGAGTTTTGAACTCTGACAGGGTTTTATTAGCAACTAAATGAAACTATTCATCACAGGAATCTCAACCGATGTTGGCAAAACGATTGCTTCCGCAATAATTGTCGAAGCACTCCAAGCCGATTATTGGAAACCCATTCAAGCGGGCGATTTAGACAATTCTGATAGTCATAAAATCAAGAATTATATTTCAAACGAAAAAACTTTCATTCACGAAAATAGTATTAAACTCAACACGCCAGCCAGTCCTCATCTTGCCGCTGAATTGGATGGAATTACTATCGATTTAAAAAAAATCAGCGAACCCAAAACCCAAAACCATTTGGTTGTTGAAGGAGCTGGAGGTGTTTTTGTTCCAATAAATGACACCGATTGTGTTATTGATTTAATTCAAAAAGACTACAAAGTAATTGTGGTTTCTAGACATTATTTGGGAAGCATCAATCATACTTTATTAACGATTGAAGCTTTAAAAAATAGGAAATTAAACATCGCTGGAATCATTTTTAGCGGAGATGAAAATCAATCTTCCGAATCGATAATCCTTAGCAAAACAGGAATAAAATGCATTGGAAGAATTGAACAAGAACCTTATTTTGATCAAAATGTTATTAAAGAATATGCAGATTTGTTTAAAAATTTATTGAAATTATAAAAAAACAGACGGATAGAAGATAGACGGATAGATGATAGACTTAGTTATCTTTGTAAAAGTTATTGCCATTAATCTCTCATCTATCCGTCTATCATCTATTTTCTATAAAAATGAACTTAACCGAAAGAGACCAAAATAACATTTGGCATCCTTACACCCAACATAAAACCGCAGCACTTCCTATTGCCATAAAAAGAGGAGAAGGTGCTTTGCTTTGGGACGACAACAACAAGGAATATATTGACGCCATCGCTTCTTGGTGGGTCAATCCTTATGGACATTCTAATCAATTTATTGCCGATGCGATTTACAAGCAATTGACCACTTTGGAACACGTTCTTTTTGGTGGATTTACACACGAACCAGCTATAATTTTGGCAGAAAAGTTGCTTGAAATCTTGCCGAAAAACCAACAAAAAATATTCTTTTCCGACAATGGTTCAACCGCTGTTGAGGTTGCGATTAAAGTGGCTTTGCAGTATTTTTTCAATAAAGGAGAAAAGAAAACCACGATTATTGCTTTCGAAAATGCCTTTCACGGTGATACTTTTGCCGCAATGGCAGCCAGCGGAATTTCCTTTTACACCCAAGCTTTTCAAGGAATGTTTATCGATGTGGTGCGAATTCCCGTGCCAACAAAAGGGCAAGAACAAGAAAGTTTTGACACCTTAAAAAATGTTATTCAAAACTATAATTGTGCCGGATTTATCTTCGAACCTTTGGTGCAAGGAGCTGCTGGAATGGTAATGTATGAACCAGAAACATTGGATGAATTAATCCAAATTTGTCAAGAAAATAAAGTCCTCACGATTGCCGATGAAGTGATGACAGGTTTCGGAAAAACAGGAAAAACATTTGCTTGCGATTATCTAAGTGAAAAACCTGATATGATGTGTTTGTCCAAAGCTTTGACTGGCGGGACAATTCCAATGGCGATTACCACTTTTACACAGGACATTTTCGAGGTATTTTATGATGAGGACATCAATAAAGCGTTGTTTCACGGACATACTTTTACGGCAAATCCAACGGGTTGTGCGGCGGCTTTGGCAAGTTTGTCTTTATTGCAAACTCAAGAAATGCAAGATAATTTAGTTAGAGTGAATAAAAGACATTTGGAGTTTCAAAAACACATTGCTTCGCATTCAAAAGTGACCACAACTAGAGTTTTGGGAGTGATTTTCGCCCTAGAAATACAAACTGAAAGTGCTGCAAGTTATTATGGGAATTTGCGAAACAAACTCTATAATTTCTTTATCGAAAATGGAGTGATATTGCGTCCTGTTGGTAATATTGTTTACATTTTGCCGCCTTACATTATCAAAGATGAACAATTGCAAAAAGTATATGAAGTAGTTGAAAAAGCATTGGAAATAGTCTGATTGGGCCACAGATTTGACGGATTAAGCGGATTTCCACAGATTGAAAAAGAGTTTAAATTCGTTAAGGTGGTCTTATTATCAGTGTCATCCGTTTATTCTTTTCTTTGCCAAGAATCTTGTAAATAATAAAAAATCCATTTTTATCCGTTCAAATCTGTGTCATCTGTGTGCCATTTTTTACGACCTTTGCGCAAAAATAAAAAGTCTTGTCAAAAATTATCTCCATAACTTCCATAGCCTCTATTTCTCCATTAGGAAATGATTCAAAAGCGATTTGGGAAAATTATAAAAGCACCAATCATTGTTTTACGAGCCATTTTTTAGACCATAAAAATACCTTGGTTGCCCAACTCGATACTGCTTCAAATGAAATTATTCGGCAGTTAAAGCAATCCGACATTAAGTACAAATTCTTGGATAAAACGGTTTTGTATGCGATAGCTGCTTCGCGCAAAGCAATTGAAAATGCAGGTTGGACCTCAAACGACGTTTTCGGAATCAATATTGGTTCTTCTCGTGGAGCGACAGATTTATTCGAAAAACATTTTCAGGAATATTTAGAAACTGGCAAAGCACAAACCTTAGCTTCACCAACAACGACTTTAGGAAACATTTCCTCTTGGGTTGCCCACGATTTGCAAAGTTCTGGCCCTGAAATCTCGCATTCTATTACTTGTTCAACGGCTTTGCACGCTTTGCTGAACGGCGTGGCTTGGCTTCGTGCGGGAATGACGGACAAATTTTTGGTTGGTGGAAGTGAAGCTCCTTTGACCGATTTTACGATTGCTCAAATGCGGGCTTTGAAAATTTATTCGAACATAGATGAACGTCAGCCTGAGCTTGCCGAATGGCCAAATAGAGCTTTCGACTTGGAAAAAAAGCAAAACACCATGATTCTTGGCGAAGGCGCTGCGGTTTGTTGTTTGGAAATTGGAAAAAAAGAAAATGCACTTGCCTTTATTGACGGTATTGGTTATGCCACCGAAATTTTGGAACACAACATCTCCATATCGGCCGAAGCAACTTGTTTTCAGAAATCAATGAAAATGGCTTTGCAAAACACCGATTTGTCCGAAGTGGATGCTATTGTGATGCACGCACCGGGAACAAAAGCCGGTGATTTAACAGAATATAAAGCCATTCAGAAGGTATTTACTTCGTCAGTTCGACCTTCGGTCTCGGGTGGAACTGATTTGCCGATGCTTACGACCAACAAATGGAAGATTGGACACACTTTTGGCGCTTCGGGAATGTTGAGTATTGAATTGGCCATTTTGATGATGCAACATCAGGAATTTATAGGAGTTCCATTTGCCGAAGTGCAAAAATCAAGAAAGCAGATTCGAAAAGTACTCGTGAACTCGGTTGGTTTTGGTGGGAATGCGGTGAGTGTTTTGTTGAGTCTTTAACGCAAAGTACACTTTTTTAGCCACAGATTCGACGGATTATACGGATTTCCAGGGAGAAATTAGAAGTTTTACAACCTGTTGATCTTATATCCTCAAATAATGTTTTGTTACGGTTTACTGCGGATAGGTTGCCATTAGGTTGCGGATAGGTACGGGAAATCTATGAAGTTAAGTCCTTTATTTTCTCGTAAACCAAATTACTTTCAAAGCCTCGTCGAAGTAGGTAATCACTGAATTTTTTTCGTTTTTTTAAAGTATTAGTTTCTCGAATGGTGTCCCAATGGCGCTCCGCTAATGCATGAAAGGTTTCTAAATATTCCTCCGGAGTGATTTCCTTTAGCGCAATATTGATAAGGGTTTGCGATATATTTTTGAACTTCAATTCGTTGGTAATTCTGATTTTTCCCCAATGTTTAATGCGGTGTTTTCCTCGGGCGAAACTACAAGCAAAACGTTCTTCATTGAGAAAATTGGAAGCAATGAGATGCACCATTATTTGGTCTATTTCGTCTGAATCCATTTTCATGTTTCGCAATTTGGCAACCACTTCTTCGTGACAACGTTCTTGATAGGAACAAAAAAATTCAATCTTTTGTATGGCTACTTTAACGGAGAAAACGTCTTTCATTTGGTAGTATTTATTTTAATATAGTGGAATTCTGACTAAGAATAAAGATAACAAAATTAGTTTTTTATATTTTGTATAGGAGTATTATTTATAATCATTATAAAAGAGTTATATAACCGATAAGAGTGTATTTTATCGATTTTATTTCATGATTTCGCATACTATTTATTACTTTGTTATTCGTTATGATTTTCATTTACAGCAATATACGTTGTAAATATAAATGGCAAACCCCAAGCCATTGTGTGTTTTGAAATTTTCAAACCTACAATTTTTGAATAGGGAATACAACCCTGTTTTTCTTGAAGGATTCCTGGAATTTAAAATCATGCCACATGGAACAAAACTACTTTTATTCAGAAAAAGCCCCTTTAGCATTAAAATTATCAAAAACAATTCGTTTGTTGTTGATTGCTCTTTTTCTTGTAGTTGTAAATGCTACAGTAAAAGCGCAAAATTCTGATATTTATGAGAGTTATGCCATTTTGAGTGTCAATGGGGGAGTAAATGTCTATTATGATTTACAAGCAAGCACCGGAAATCCAGATTTTCAAGGCGTAAATCTTGGGACATTTTATTCAGGCAATACTTTAATTTTAAACGGAGGTCAAAACAAAGTATACGTTTGTCCAATAGATGATATAACAAGCGGGAATTTATATTACAGAATTTATAAAATTTTGGACACCCCTCCTTCCTTTACAAACTCTATTCAATTCCTTGACCCTGTTGTAGATTATCCAGGAGCAGCTTGTTCAGGAGCTGGTAAAAATCAAGATTGGGAATCAAAAACGGCAGGTATAAATGTACTTTCAAGCCTAACTCCCGGAACTTATTATCTCGAAGTATATACCAATGCTGACTATAAAGTAAGTAATGTGCAACAGGGAATACCTCATTATGCTAATAATGGAACTTTAAATTATAAAGCTCAATTTACAGTTGCTGCAAATTGTGTTACTGGCGTTTCTGTAATTCCAATTACTGTAGTGTCTGTTTGCGTTGGAGACACGGCAGCAACTCTAAATGCTACAATCACCACAGCCTCAGGTTCGGGAGCAGCTAATATTACTTATGAATGGTTTAGCAATACATCAAATAGTACCACAGGTGGAGTAAGTGTCCAAGGTCCAATAACAACCACAACGGCGACTTCAATCAGCAGTTATACACCATTGACCGGAGCAGCCGGAACACTTTGGTATTATTGTACCGTTACAAATACAGATGCGACTTGTTCGGGGAGTTATAGTACAACTCCTGTAGAAGTCGTAGTTAATACACCATCTATAGCTCCAACTAGCATTACAGGAATAACAACGATTTGTTCTGGGGACTCAACTACACTTACGTTGAGTGGAGGTTCCGCCGGAACTGGAGCTATGGAAGAATGGTTTACGGGTTCTTGTGGAGGTACATCCGCAGGAACAGCAACTAATAGTATTACTGTTTCTCCAATAGCAACCACAACTTATTATGTAAGATATAGTGGTTCTTGCAATACTACAGCTTGCGCTTCGGTTACAGTTACTGTAGAACCAACAGTTGGAACTCCAACAACAATCACCATTTCAGCAGGCACAGACCCAAGTTGTCAACTAACCAATGGTACAACGACAACCACTTATGCTACAACCGCTACAAATAATACAGGATTCAACTGGAGTTTGAGCAATGGCGCAGCAGGAAGTATTGGAGCTACGACAGGAATAATGACTTGGGCAAATGGTTTTTCGGGGACAGTAGACATTCAAGTAACCGCCAATGGTTGCAATGGACCTTCAGCACAAGTTATTCGAACCGTAACTGTAACACCCACAGTTGGAACGCCAACAGCAATCACCATTTCAGCAGGCACAGAACCAAGTTGTCAACTAACCAATGGTACAACCACAACCACTTATGCTACAACCGCTACAAACAATACAGGTTTCAACT
>JAAFGY010000094.1 GCA_010365135.1 Flavobacterium sp. | reverse complement strand
GCATTATTTGACGATAAAATGCATTTAAAATTATAATAAGTAAGAATAATATATCATAATTATCATTATTTTCTAAATTTTTATATTAAAAAAACCTCATAAACTCGGTTGAATGAGTTTATGAGGTTTATCTGTTGTATTTGAGACGGTTATAAAAAAATCTCAGTTTGTGTTTTTAAAGGCTTGTTATGTATTAGAAAAGTTCCAATATTAGTAGACTATTTTTTACCATAAAGAAATTCGGACTTTGATTTAAACATTAATTTATAATTTACTATTCATTTAATCCTCAAACACCACTACTTTTTTACTGATTTCCCCTTTCGAGGTTTTTAGTTTGGCAATATATACGCCAGGGGTTACCTTTTTAATTGGGATTTTAATGTTTTGTTGATCTTGATTTTCAATTTTAGAACTGGAAATGGATTGACCAAGGATATTATAAAACGTCACTTTTTCAACTGTGGTACCCAGGGATTTGTTTTTGATTTCGAGAAAATTTCCATTGCGAATATTGAAGATTTCAATGTCATTTTTGTCGCTGTTATTTTTAACGACTCCTAATGTTTTATCTGTAAATCGCAAAGAGAACCGATTTTCATTCACTCCAACAGGTAAATTTACTTCGAATAACCCGCTTTTAATATCATTATAAATACCTGTGAGATTATCATAAATATAAACCGTCTGCTCTGGACTGAAGTTTTCCAAAGCATCTACAATAAAACTTACTTTTCCTTCCACAGCGTTTTTCACACCAATAGGGAAGCAAGCGTTAATGTCAAAATAGCCCACACCTTGAATGAGTAATTGGTTTTCTCCGTTTAGAAAATACATATCATTTGGAAAATCATCAATATTGAGGGCATCATAGCCATAATCCATTCCGTCTGTCGCTTTTTCGTTCATAAAGCCTAATAAAACCTGACGATGATAGTTGTTGGAATTGAAACCCAAACGAATTTTCATTAGAGTGTCTTTTGCTATTGGGTCGTTGCCATTGCTTCCTTCATTTTTTATTTTGTGATTTATGGTCGTTTTAAACATAGGATTTGAAACTCCTATTTCGTCCTCTTTATGAAAACCTCGTTGATTATTGTTAAAAGTAATTGTTCCTCCGTAACTTGGTTTTCCGCTTACAAAAAATCCTAATCCTACAGGAATAAATTGTCCGGGAATTCTTGTGCTGGAGCCTAAACCACTTATTAAAGCTGGAGCAACGGGAGGTAAACCGCCAACCAGATTTCTCTCGGCATAGCCACCTTGATAATCCCGTAAATCATGGGTTAGATTAGTAGGATAATGTTCCCAAAAATATAAAGTTCCATCAATAGTATTGGAAGTCAGATTGTCATTTATAAAAGCTGTCGCGTCTAATGAACAAGGGTATGGATTGCCGGTAAGCATCAATTGATCTGAACTCACCACATTTGTATTGACTAAACCATTGTTTGGTTTTCCGGTAAAAACGTAGTTTTGAAGTCCTAAAGTTCCACTTCCTTTCATTGTAAAAGCTTGGCCCACCCGCAATGGATCTGTTGGTGTTATTGCCATCCAACTAAAATAATCGTTACCATAATTATCAAATTTATAGAGCCAATATTTCGCTAAACTGATTGGAGTTGTTGGAGATCCGTTATATCCGGTAACCCAATTGATATTGGCTGGTGCCGCTGGATTAGATCCGTCTCTCATTACGCCATTTATAGAATAATTAGTGTTATTATTCGTTGTGTTCACTGGACTTACAGGAGAACTCCAATAGTTATAATTGTATATGTTTGACTGCCCTTTTTGGTCTCTTTCAATAATGCCCGCACTGGTTACATCTAAGCTGCTTTCAGTGGTTTGTACTAATTGTGATTTTCCAACTAAGTCCATTTTTCCATCTAATTTTAGATACCAATCATTTTGTATTTTGGTATCGTTATTCATTATTATGTTGACTCCTGAATCTACAAACATTCCTAAATCAATGGCATTTGAAGTTTCGGTAATGTTGTGTTTTACTTTTACAATAGAATAATCGTTGTCCATTATGTCCATTCCACGAATCTCGTTTGTAGGGCTATTTACGGCAGTTGCAAAATCTCCAGTTCTTTCTGTGATGAAAGGCATTGGCGCTTGTTGTACAAAAATATTTTTATGATTATAGATTTTTGTTCCCATTAAATCAATAGCGGGAGTGGTCAAATCGTCGATAATATCGTCTTTATAATTATCCATTCTGTAATAGCGCAATAAATTGGCGAATGGCAAAGAAGTTGGGGAAGTTGCAATGTTTTTTGGGACAATAACTCCTCTAATTTCGGAACCATTATTTTGAATTTCTTGGTACACCATTCTTTGCAATTGAGAAGCAGTTAGAGCGGAGTTGAAAACACGAACTTCATCTATTTTTCCTTTAAAATATTTAGTGTTTGCCAATGGGTTTTTACCAATAGTCAATAGCGAAACATCGGCAGCAATGGCGCCAGAAGCTGCTTGGGTTCCAACTAAAACGCCGTTTAAATACAATTTTAAATTACTTCCGTCATAAGTGGCCCCCACATTATACCATTGTGAAACATTTAAAGCGGTGTTGTAAGTAACTGTTGTGCTATTTACAACGGCTTCCAGTTTTCTGGCACTTGTAATTCGGAGTTGAAATTTATCTTGTCCCACAATAACACCATCGGTAGAGAAAGCAGGATTCAAGTCGATCCAAGCCATTAAAGAAGCATTTGCCAATCCGCCCAGAATTGCAGTACTTTGACCATAATCATTTCGACCATCGAAATTTAAGAATAGTTTGGTGTGCAAATCTCTTGGCGATCCAAAATAGGGTGGAGAAAATGCAGTGTCAAAAGCATCCAGAATACCATCTTTGTCAACATCAGCTGTGCCATCTATGATTCCGTTATTATTTGTGTCCAACGTTTTGTAGTCATAAATTTTTAAAGTATTAGCTATGTCAAATGTTACGCCATTAGACATAACATCTAAATAATCTGGAATTCCATCGCCATCTGTGTCTTTTAGATACGTGGTTGCTGGATTTGCATTTGCGATTCCTTGATTTAAATTTCCGTATTGAGTGCTAAAAGTTACGCCAGTTCCGTAGTCGTACATATCTAAAATTCCATCTCCAAAACCTTCGACAATGGTATCCCCATTGGTGTCTTTGCTTCTGAACGTTTCTGATTCCGGGCCATCGCCTCTGCCATCTCCTGTGATATCGCCATCGCCATTAACAAATCCTATGGCTGCATTTGTATTTCCAGCTCCAGATTCATCAACATCAAAAAGACTATCGTTATCGCTGTCTAAGTCAATGTAATTTGGAATTCCATCACCATCAGAATCTAATGCTGGCAAAGACGCTGCAGGTTCTGCACTATCATGTAAACCATTACCGTTTGCATCAGCCCAAACAACATCAATTTTTCCTTTTCCGTTGCTCATATTGCCCAATCCAGCTTCAATGACATCTTCAATTCCGTCATTATCAGCATCTAAATCGAATACATCTGCGATACCATCATTGTCTAAATCACATAGGGTTTGCGTAACCGAAATGTCATCAAGAGCAAGGTCATTTCCACTTCCGCCGAGCGCATTGTTTTTGAAACGAATGGTAAAAGCATTTACATTACCTAAATTAACACTGGTGGAGAACTGCTGCCATTCCCCTTGAGCACAGGTATTGCTGGTAGTGCTTCCAGAACATCTTCCAATATCGCCTGTGTTGAAAGTCTGGAGGAGATTGTTTGATAAATCATAAAATTCCACAGTTACATTGGGTAAAATGGAATTGGGAAAAGTGGCTTGCGCCATAATGTTTAATACCCAAAAATTATAGGTTACTGGTAAATTTGACAAGACGCCGGTAATAGTGGTTTCATAGAAGATGCCGGGAGTAAAACTGGCATTAAAAACGGCCATTCGCCCGTTAGTATCTCCTGGTGTGTGATCATCGCCATTGTACCAAGCTAAGTTGCCATGAATATTTTCAGGATCACTTGCTACTGTTCCTGTGATTTTGGAAACCACTGTGTACTCTCCATCATCTAATATTTTACTGGATTGAGAAGGACATGCAGGGGTATTAGTACCAACTATTCCGTCTTCATAACAATAGGTTGTGGTTGCGTTATAGGCTGCGGTAAAGTCTGAAGTTCTTCCTCCTGTTCCAAAGGTTTCATTCAGAAACTTATAATCTACTTTATATCCATTTGAGTTATTACAATTTGCTTCCTCGGTAACGTCAAGAATACCATCATTATCATCGTCGATATCAATATTGTCATAAACGCCATCTCCATCGCTATCAAAAAAGGTTTGGATCCCTGTTCCTTGAATCGCAAAACTATAAGGATTTTCATCAGAGTCATTGTTGGCAATTGAAATTGCTGCATTTTTTAGTCCTATTGCACTCGGATCGAATCTAACCGAAAATGTTGTGTTGCCTCCTGCCGCAACTGAAGCACTTGGAGAACTATTTAGTGCAAATTCACTTGCATTAGCGCCTGAAATAGTAATTGCACCAATTGATAAGGCAAGGTTTCCCGTATTTTGAATGGTAAATGTTTTGGTAATGATTCCTGTGCTGGTCTCCATCGATCCAAAATCTGTCCAATCTGTGGGACGTGGAGTTGCATTTCCATTGACAATTGATGAAGTGTTTCCTTGGATGTTTATTTCGGGTTGATATACAGTTGCAATAACTGCTTTTCTAGGTGATGAGGAACAAGAACCATTGTTTGTTTCTACATAATAAGTTGTAGTTGCAGATATACTGGGGGTTGCCCAACTTGTTCCTGTTCCACTGGGGCTTCCGGCGGTTAATGCTGAAAACCAAGAAATAGTACCAGCAGAGGCTGTGGCTCCTAAAGTAACTGAACCAGGAAAGTTTCGCGAATTGGGAGTTGTGCTTGTAATTGTGGGTAACACTTTTGGGATTACTGCCAATGTTTGGGCAGTTCCCGGACCGCAGGTATTTGAAGGAGTAACGGTGACATTTCCCGAAGTTCCATTGGTTGTTACGGTTACGGAATTGGATGTTCCGCCGCCAATTTGCGACCAACCTACAGGAAAACTCCAATTGTATATTGTTCCAGCTACATTTGTAACACTGTAAGTTTGTGAAGATCCTGAGCAAGGACTTGCACTCCCTGTAATGGCACTTGGTTGTGCTGGAGATGTTAATAATGTTGAATTTAATGAGGCCAGTATTGTGCCATTTATCACTCCGTTTATTATACCATTTCCTCCAGTTCTTGTAATGTTTCCCGAACTTGCAGTTGTTATTGCTCTAATATTAATACCAGAAATGGTCAACACATCTATTAGAGCAGTCGTTGGACAAGTATATGCAATTGTAATTTGCGTAGCTGAATTAATTGTAATAGTTGGTGTTCCAGTAATATCTTTTGCTGCTAATGCTGTAATTGTTGGACTTTGACTAGTATTAAATTCGAAATTAGTAGGAGCGGTAAGAATTATATTTTGAGACGATGCATTTGCACCAAAATCGGAAGAAATGCTTTCTGTCAATACGATGTTTCCTAAAGTTGAATATGCTGATGGGAAGGAACAAGTTGCAACTGTTAAATTGGGTTTGGTAACGGCAACTTGTGCATTTGTTGAATTTATAAATAGAAAACTTAGCAATACTAATCCCAAAACCAATTGTAACTTTTTAAAAAGTAGGGTAGTTTTTTCCATAACGTTATTATGTAAAATCATTTTTAATCTATTATGAAAAAAATTTGGGGCTTAAATTTATTTTCAATTATAAAGGTATTTGTTTTTATAAAACAAATAGATTAAACACAGATATAATCGATAAAATACGTTTTTTAAATAAAATTATAAGAAAAATTTACCATATTTTTTGAATTTGATTTTTTGATTTTACTTTATTAAACCTTTGATTTTTAATTCTTTAAATTCAAGGTTAAAATGGCTTTAGTTTAATAAACATGGTTAATAAAATTTTTCTTCACAAATCGTCTCGAATCATTAGAAAGCGTTAAATTTATTTGATTTAAGTTGAATGGTTATTAAATAAAAATCAGCTCAAGAATCCATTTTAAAGGATTGCTTGAACTGATCAAATTGGAATCAAAAAAGAGGAGTTAAGTTAGTCGAAAGTCGTAAAGTCAAAAGGCTCAATAGTATTATAACCTATTAAAATCAATGTATTATATGATTTTACAACATTTCAAAATACGATATTTTATCTTTTTTAGTACTTAATTCCAAAGTTTTTTGATGTAAAAAACCATTATTTTGTTAAACTGGAATTTTCTTGTATTGAAAAGATCTCAATTTCATAAATATAAGAAGAATACCAACGAAGGCCAAAACCACTAAATAATTATTTATTGGAGCAGGGGCGACATCGACACTTTCTAAGTCACTGGTATTATTAGTTGAACTGGGTTGGGCGAAAAGCACCAAATTAAAGCACAAATAAAAGACGGCTAGATAATATTTGTTATACTGTTTTTTCATTTTTTATATTTTTATAAGTGGACGGTTAATTAACTATTTTCTTATTTACTACTCTCTTATCCGTAGCTATTATTCGGACAATTAAAACCTGATTGGCATATTTTGAACTTTCAATACTAGTTTCATTTGAATTTATTTTTGTTTTTTCGAAGAGTAATCTTCCTCGGATGTCAAATAATTTTACGTTGTCAAGTGGTAAACCATTTGATTTGATGTGTATTTTTCCATTTTTTGTGTATGCGATTACATTTTTTTCATCAAAAACAGGAGTATTAATACCTAATGTTTTTTGGTATTTCAATGAAAACCTTGTGTTGTCAACTCCGGCTGTTGCGGAAAATGCATATCCTTTAGTTTTCAAATCAGTTTCGGTTCCGGTGGTATTGTCTTTTAGAATAATGTCTTGATTTCCAGAAAACAAACCGTCTACGTGGTCGATAGCTATGGTATAATTTCCGGAGTTTGTAGTTTTGAAACTTAAAGGCACTTCATCGGTTCCATCAAAGGGTAACGGGCGACCTTGAATCACGTACTCGGTATTGTCTAAAAATGAATTTAAGGCAATCGCACCATCGTTATAATATTTTCCGTCAAATTCGTCGATACCCAAAGTAGCATCGGTTATATAACCAACAGCCATTTGAGAAAAATTGCCAGTGGTATTGGTTGCGTTTAGCCAAATTGTATTTCTTTCAATAGCTTTTGTTTTAAAGAATTGGTTGGTATTATTAGCAGCTCTTTGACCATTATTAAATGATAAGGATGTAGCCGAATTTAAAGCTTCTATAAAGAAACCTTGCCCAGTTTGAATAATTCCATTAGGATTTACAACCTGAGATTCTCCATTAGAAATGAATGTTCCTCCAGCCCAAGTACAATAAGTTGGGCTTCCTATATTGTTTGTTTTTCTCCAAAAATATAAAGTTCCTGTAATATTTGCGCTATTATCTGCCACAAACTGTGTCATACTTATTGGAGAAGGGTAAGGATTTCCAATTAAATTGAAACGTTTTCCAGCACCTGCATTTGTCAAAGTAATAGGGATAATTCCATTATTTGGAACACCTATAAACACCCCTGGATAATTAGTTCTCACGGTCGCAGAAGCATCGTTTGGCATACGAATTAAATATCCTTGTCCTTTTGAAAAATAAGTAGTTGATGGGCTTGCAATAGCTGTATACAAATTGGTCGAAACGCTATAATTGTAAAATCTATTAGTACTTGTTGCTGGAGAAAATGCTTGCAAATATAGACCTGTATTCGTCACCGGTGAAGACCATAAAGTGTAATCGAGTCGCAATAAAGCCGAACTGTTTCGGTTTATAGTTATATTTCCAAAATTGGTCACATTCGATGATTGTATTAAATTAGCATTATTATTTAAGGTAAAACTACCAGAATTTACAGTTAAAGCACCGTTTAGCGTAACATTGAAACCAGAAGGAATGGTAACTATAGCATTGTTATTTACGGTTAAAGTACAGGCAGTTATATTGGCTGCTACACTATAATTTCCTGAGAATATTGCTGCAGTTGAGCTTGTTGGAGTTCCGTTAGACCAAGCTAAACCATTCCAAGTTGTAGAACCAATAATTACATTCTGGTTTTGGGTTGAAGTTTGTCCGTTTCCGTCATTATAAGTCCAAGTGACAACAGTTGTTCCAGGAGCTGTAATGGGAAAACTAGTAGCAGTTGTACCTGTAATTGGCCCATAGCAATTACTTGTTGCTGTTGGAGCAGTAACTGTAACAGCACATTGACCAGTACTATCTGGAAGTGAAGCTATATTTGGAACTGGAGCACCACAAACAGTAATTGAATAGGTTTGACCTCCTAAAAGCGCTAAGTTAATTCCGTTGATTGAAAATTTAAAACTGTCTGGATTAGCATTTACACCACTATTTGTATAGCTAATTAAATTGTTGTTAATGTCAGCTTGGGTAAAAGTTTCCCCTACAACCATAGCTATATTATTTAGTTTCAGAGTTCCATTAGTTGGCAGTTGAGTTACAACATATACTAATTGAGTTGCAGCTGCAGTAGGCTGTGTTGCTTCCAACTTTGTTTGTGATAAAGTTGCAGTTGCTCCTTTATTTAAACTTAGAGAATTATTTGCAACTGTAATATTATTTACTATTTGTAGTTTTCCACAAATGGTAATTGTGAAATTAGTAAATGTTCCACCTGAAGTAGCTGGAACTCTATCAGTAGCTAATAAAGTCCATGTTCCAAGTGAGCTTGACCCATTGAATTTTGATAAAGATTGACTGGCCTGTTGTTTTCCACCCAAGCCAGGATTTGAACCACATGTTATAGCAGATCCAGCATCATCAAAAGTCACATCAAAATTAGAACCTGTTGCGCAATCTCTATTGTATACTTCTGCAAATATTCCTGTGGGTCCGCTAAATTGCATTTTAAGATCATACACTGATGAATGTGTAGCTTTCATATAGAAACTCACTTTGCTGATGACAATATTATCTGGAACATTTATTTTTGCACTAACCGCATTTGTAGTTCCAATTTCCCAAACCGCATTTGGTTCAAAAGTTACATTATTATAGGTTTTACATAAATCATTTGCAACTTGAAAAACATATACTTCAGAAAAGGAACCGCTTGTACAAGAATTTATTGGTTTAACTCTCCAATAATTGATTGATCCTTGCGCTAACAATGTCGTTTGATAGGATGTTCCTGTAACAGTAGCTGATTCTGTAATAGTGGCAAAAGTTGGGCTCGTAGAAATTTGAACTAAATAGGATGAAGCACTTGTTAAAGCATTCCATTGTAATAAAGAAGAGGTTTGTTGATTTGTCGCACCATTTGATGGACTACTGAGAGTTACATTTCCAATTGTATTGTCAAAAACATTTAATAAAACGGAAAAATCAATATTTGCAGTTGTTGATGTTGCTTTTATAGTGATTGGATAATTTCCTGCAGCAATTCCATTTGTGTTTGAAACCGTCATTGTAAAAGTGCCCGATGTGCTTCTAGTTGTAGGGGAAAATGTTATTGTTGAACCAGCTGGAGCACCAACTGCACTAAATGTTGTAGTTTCTGAAAAACTAGGAGCAGGTGTATAATTTATGGTGTAAACAGCACTTGTAGGTTTGCAAACAGATTGAGTACTTGCTGCTGACGTCATTTCAAACTTACCTGATTTAATTTCAAAATTGGCATTAGATATATCGAAGAAAATATTCGCTGCAGCTTCCACTTTAATTCTATTTAATTTTCCAACATTATCAGGAATAGTTATGTTAGCTGTGCCGTTATTTGCAACTCCTGTCGCTAAAGTTATTGGATAAGTATAACCACCATCTGTAGAAAGTTTGATATTCACATTTGCAGATAGTGTTGATGTGCCTGTAGACCAAGTGATTGCTTTTGTTTCACCAATATACCAAATTTCACTGCCAGTGTTTGGTGAAGATACTTGAAATGGACCTATTGTAGAGCTAGTTGTTACAGTACAATCTGCAGAACTTGTTCTTCCTCCAAGGGAGTTATTGTCTCTTACAGTTAATCTAAAATTTAATGTTCTAGCTACACTAGGTAAAACTTCCCAAGTTGGAGTTGTATTACTAATAATTGCAGCTAAATTGGGAAAGGTTCTAGAAGGACTTGAGGTTGGAAAAAAAGACCTAAAGGTTGGTCTATTAGTACTTGTTGAAACTGGAGGCATTGTACCACTTGATGTTCCATTATCCATTTCTTCCCAAGTATAAGTCATTGCATCTCCATTCGCATCGGTTGCACTTCCATTCAATATGAATGGAGTTGATTTTGGTATAGTATAATTAGTTAAAGGTGTAATAACAGGTGTTGTAATAACAGGTGCAGCATTCCCAGATGAAATTCCTGATACACAAGTTGTGGTCATTTGTTGAATGCTAATAGCGTGAAAATACGCATCACTATTTCCTTGAATATTAGGAGCGCATATTCCAGCATAACCCATAATAGTTGAGCCGCTTCCTGGCTCCATAGCAGCAGAAGCTGCTCTTTGGCAATTGTTGTTTTGTGTATGACCAGCTCCAAATTGATGTCCTATTTCGTGACATACATAATCAATATCAAATGGGTCGAACTGTGGCGTGACAATTCCTGTAACTCCTTGCCCTTTTCCTGTAGCATTACAAGGAGCTGTTGCTGCAATTCCACCACCACCAGTACTAAAAACGTGTCCAATGTCATAAGCACCCACAGTGATTAAGCCTGTGATGTTTGCTGTATTTGCACCTAGCATTTGAGATCCATCGTAGTTGTCATATGGATCTGGATCAGGAGAAGCGTCAATATTTAAGCCATTGATGTAAATCAATCTATCATTATTACCCACAATTTGAAAAATAACCGACAAATCTCTTCTATAAACACTATTTACACGGGTAATTGTGGTGTTCATTGCTGCTAAAACTTTAGCAATTGTATTCCCATAATACAATGAGTAAGCTGATGTACAAGCTAAAGCAAGTCTATAAGTTCTTAGATTTCCATCTGTTGTGGAAGAAGTTTTAGCATTTGAAGAAGTTTTAGAATTACTTAAAGCTTCATCCATAATAGCATTACAAGCAAAGGCATCATCAGAATTTCTAGTACAATCTGTTCTGTCATAAACAATGTAGTTACTCACATCATTTTTTGAAGCTGGATCTATGTATATAGTTTTGTCACCAGTTATCAAACCTGTAAAACCTTCGGGCGAAGTGCTTATATAAATCTTGTTCAATGGATTTTTATTACTCACTCCGTAATAGGACTGAATTTCTGGATATTTAGCTTCCAATTCAGGAGCTAATACACTTGCTTTTTCTATGCTAAAACTTTCCATTGTTCCATCTTCATTAGGGAAATCCAATAGCAATGTTGACGCAAGTTTGTTGTTTTGAGATCTTTTTGAAGCTGATTTTAAGTTGGTTTGTAATGATTTAAAATCTAACGACACGACTTTGAATTTACTTGGAATGGTTTTTTTGTCTAGTTTCAATCTGGTTTTTGAAACTTCAGATTCTTTTTTTATTTGCCAGTTGTTAATTGATTGGGCAATTGATATCTGATTAAAGAATACAATAATAAACAACGTTAAGTAAGTAATTTTTTTCATATTATTAGAATTTGGAATTTCAAATCTAAAAATATATTCTAATAAAACAAATTATATTAACGATAAAGTACATTAATAGCCGATAAAACGCATAAATATATTTATTTAGTAAGAAATTACATTATTATAAAATAAATTACAATTATTTTTTAAGGATTGTTTTATCCTTTGATTCGCTTATTTAGTATTTACAATAGTAGCTTGTCTTTTGTAACACAATAAATCAACAGTTATTCTTAAAGAACTTGGTATAACCGTAAAAATGTAACAAGCGCTATAATTAATACTTGAGGCCAAAATTTCATAAAAAAAAATTGAGGCTCATTTTTTCAAATAAGCCTCAATCAATAAGTGAATATAAAAAAATATTATTTCTTTATAAATTTCCAAGTTGTAGCCGTTTCGCCTATTTTAAGATGGCACAGATACAGCCCTTTAGACAGGTGCGCTACATTAAGTGATAATTTTTCAGAAGGCAATACAGTTTTTGAAAATGAAAATACTTTTCCTCCTGTAACCGAATATATACTAACAGTTGCCTCTCCCGAAACACGATCCGAGACCCCAATATTTAAAATAGAATCTACCGTTGTGGGATACAGTTTTCCCAAATTCGATGTGTGATCTTCAACGTCTAAGTTAGAGCAAGGAGATGATAGTACTCCCGTTGTTGTAACGCTCAATGTAGCGCCAGCTCCACAAGTTGCATTTGGAATAAAGGTAGCCACATCAGCTACAGGAAGTACTGCGCAGGTATAAGATGGTTTTGCAGCCGTAAGTTTATCCAATCCTGTTACAGCAGTAGGAGTAGTTCCTTTAGTACAGCCATCAAATTTTACTTCCACCGTTCCTGAACCTTCGGTAACAGGACTCGAAATAGTGCTGACTTGTGCGAAATTACAATTCTCTACATAACAAGTTGTACCTTTGTTTCCTGCTCCCAATCCAATGGCAGATGCACCTGAAACACTAGTTTTGAAATAACAATTTAATACATGCAATTCTGCGTTTCTGGCTCTTGGCATTCGGGCTTTACAACCTTCTGCCCAATAGCAGTTTTTAAAAGTTATGCTATAACGACCATCATTAGCATTAAAATCATCAATAGCTGAACCTACTAAATTCGTAAAACGATGGTCGGCAGAACCTCCTGACCCGCCCGCAATTGCCGGTTTTAAATAAGTAAATTTGCACCAAGAAATGGTGGTGTTGTCGGACTCTCCTTTATTGTCGAAATTGCCGTCCATTCCGTCCTGAAATTCACAATGATCTACCCAAATATCACTTCCTTCTGAGGTAAGATTGTCTCTACCGTCTACATCATAAGCGCCTGGTCCTTCAAAAATAAGGTTTCGTATTATAACATTTTTTGATCCGGGTTTTATGTAAAGAATGCCGGAATTAGCCGCAGAAATTGCCGAGTTACCGATGGTTATCTGAATATTTCTAAGTTTTGCCCCTTGCAATCCTATAATGGTTTTGTTCGTAAGCAATACACTGGTATAAACACAATCAATAACGCCTGAAACCAATATTACTGCATTTGTCGTGGCTGTTGAATTAAGGGCGTTTTTTAAAGCAGTATAGGTTGTAACCGTTACAGTGTTAGCACTTGTAGGGATTCCTCCTCCCGTAGCTGCTGCGCCAAATCCCTCGGGTTTGGTCATATAATAATTTTGACCGGATGCAGTATTTAGAAAAAATACAATGGCTACTACTAATACTATTCTTTTCATTTTCGATAGATTATTATAAAATTGGAATCTTAAAAAACTTCAATTACACGACAAGTTCTAAGTTTTCTAAAAAGACTTTGTAAAATGTAATCGATTACAAAGATATATTTTTATTCCAATATAAATTGCCTATTCTGAATTTTGAAGTAAAAAATTAGGAATTTAACAAATTTGATACTTAAGTTTAGAATAATAAGTTTGCTATTCATTTTGAACGAATACATCTTTGATTTGCAAAGCATACTTTTCACAATAGGGATTTGTTTCCGCAGTTTGAATGAGAATTTTGGTAATCGGTAGTTTTGTCTTGCGGAATAAGTATTCCAGAGCGAGAATTACCGCTCCACAGGTTAAGGGATGGATTCAATTTCCTCCTTCGATTTTTAAGGCATAAAAAAAAGGTTTTTGAGGTCTGCATCTAATTACATATCATTTTTTGATGTGTAATATTATCAGCTTTGACCATTCTTTTGATTAAATTATTAAAGATTGTGT